>JACOVB010000209.1 GCA_016177555.1 Candidatus Rokuibacteriota bacterium | reverse complement strand
GCGGTGACAACCTCAAGGTTGTGCTCGACGATGCAGACGGTCTTGCCCGCGGCGGCGAGCTGCCGGATGAGGTCCAGGATCCGCCGCACCCACTGCAGATCGACACCGGAGGCGGGCTCGTCCAGGAGGAGGACGTCGGCCCCCGTGGCGATGAGCCGCGCGAGGGCCACGAGCTTCTGCTCGCCGAAGGCGAGCGACGAGGCGATCTCCCCCGCCCTGTCCGCGAGCCCCACGAAGGCCAGGGAGCCCAGGGCCTGGTCGCGGTTCCGGCGCTCGGCCGCCGCCGTACGCCGCGGGGCGAAGAAGAGCGGGCCGAGGCGCTCGCCGGGCTGCTCGGGCAGGGCGACCAGCACGTTGTCGAGCACCGTCATGCGCTCGAAGAGCCGGACGTCCTGGAAGCTCCGGGCCAGGCCGAGCCGCACCGTCCGCCACGGCGCCAGTCGGGTGATGTCCTTGCCCTGGAGGGCGACGGTCCCGGCCTCGGCGGCGAGGAACCCTGTCAGCAAGTTGAAGACGGTGGTCTTGCCAGCGCCGTTGGGTCCGACCAGGGCCGTGACCTTGCCCCGTGGCAGCGCAAGGCTCAGCCCGTCGGCCGCCTTGATGCCGCCGAAGCTCTTCCTGAGCCCCTGCGCGACGAGCGCGGGGCCGGTGCCGTCATGCGCCGGCCCCGCTGAGGGAAGAATCCCGGTTACAGATAAGGCCGGGGCCGGCTGGCCGACGCCTTGCCGGCGTCGCCATCGGGCGTGCTCGGGGACGAGCCCCTCCGGGCGGAACCGCATGAACAGCACGAGGAGGAGGCCGAACACCAGGTTCCGGATGGCATCGACGATGTCCTGCCTGGCCTGGAGGAAGCGCAAGACCTCCGGCAGCCCGACGAAGAGAATGGCCCCGGCGACGGTGCCAAGCAGGTTGCCGGTGCCGCCCAGGACGACGAGCGCGACGAGGAAGATGGAGCGGTCGAGGTTGAAGCTGAACGGGTTGATGAAGGCCTGGTAATGGGCGAAGAGCCCGGCGGCGACGCCGGCCAGCCCGCCGCTCACGCAGAACACGAGCACCTTGTAGCGCAGGACGCTCTTGCCGATGGCCAGCGTGGCCGTCTCGTCGTCGCGCATCGCCTTGAGCACGCGGCCGAGCGGCGACTCGCCGATCCGATACGCGATCGCGAAGGTCACGAGGGCGCCGGTGGCGATCAGGGGCAGGAACTCGGCCGGGGTCACCAGCGTCTTGCCGAAGAGGCGCGGGCGGGGAATGCCCGAGATCCCGGTGCGGCCGGCCGTCAGGTCCACCCAGGAGAGCATGAGCCCGTAGATCACCATCTGGAAGGCCAGCGTGAGGAGGATCAGGTACTCCCCGCGCACGCGCAGGGCCGGGAAGGTGACGACGCCGGCCAGGAGCGTGGTGACGACGATGGCAACCACGAGCGTCAGCGGAAAGGGGAGGCCGAGGTCGCGGGCGCTGAGGGCCGCCGCGTACGCCCCCACGCCGAAGAAGGCGGCCTGCGCCATGGACACGAGCCCGCCGTAGCCGAGCAGGAGATTGAGGGAGACCCCCAGCATGATGAAGAGGCCGATCATGTTGACGACGTGGAGCCAGAAGTCCACGGTCAGGCGCGCTCGGGGCTAGCGGGTCCGGACGCCGAGGAGGCCACTGGGGCGGAACACCAGGACGGAAAACAGGACGACGAAGGCGATCACCCCCTGCCAGTGCCCCGGGAGCAGCAGGCCGCCCATGTTCCCGGCCAGCCCGAGGACGAGCCCCCCGAGCACCGCGCCGGGGATGCTGCCGATGCCCCCGAGGAAGACGGCGATGAAGGCGGTGAGGACGGGCTGGACACCGATGGTGGGCGAGACGGTGTCGCGCAGCGCGAGCAGCATCCCCCCGAGCCCGACCAGCGCCGAGCCGATACCGAAAACGAGCAGGGACACGTGCTCCGGGTCGATGCCGACGCACTGGGCCAGCTCGCGATTGCTCGCCACGGCCCGGATGGCCCGGCCGTAGCGCGTCCACCAGAGCCACGCGATCAGGAGCAGGAGGAGCGCCCAGCTGCCGGCGAGCCACAGTCCCTCGACGGTGGTGAAGGCCACGGGGCCGAGGGCGATCCCGCTGATCGGAAAGCCCGGGAGGTCGCGGGCCTGGGGGCCGAAGACGATCAGCACCGCGCTCTCCCCGGCGATGAGCAGTCCGAGCGAGGCGAGGAAGATGTTGAGCGAGGTGGCGTTGACGCGACGGAGCGGGCGGTACACCACCCGCTCCGTCGCGACCCCGAACAGGCAGCCCACCAGGGCGGCGAGGAAGAAACCGGCGGGGAGCCCCCAGCCCCACTGGCCCACGGCCAGCACCGCGGCGTAGACGGCGACGGTGAGCGTCAGGGCGTGGGCGAAGTGGAAGACCTTCGTGGTCGCGAAGATCAGTCCCCAGCTCACGCCGAGGAGCGCGTACAGGCTCCCGCTGATCAGGCCATTGGTCGCCAGCTGAGCGGCGAGGGCCAGCACGGGGACGCCGCTAAGGCCTGGCCTGGATCTTGCCGTCGACGATGCGGCCGATCAGCGTCAGCGCGTCGCCCTTGACGTCGTACACGCCGAGCGGCTTCGTCACCGTGCCGTCGGGATGGATCTGCATGTCGCCGCCGTAGACGCTCGCGAACTTGAGGCGGGCACTGAGGGCGCGCTCCATCTCCCCGAGCAGCTCACCCTGCTTCGCCGGGTCGCCGCCGCGGTCGAGGATCCGCTTCATGAGCGGCCGCAGGATGAGCTCCACGTGCTCGTAGTAGTTGGCGGCGTAGAACTCCGGCGAGTCCTTGTGCGCGGCCTTGTACGTCTCCACGAACGCCTTCGTCTTGTCGTCACCGGCGGCCGGGTCGAAGCGGTCCACCGCGATCGCGTACCCTTCCATGGTCTTTCCGCCGATCTTCTGGGCATTGGGCGTCCAGTCCACGCCGAGGATCGGCACGGTGATGCCGTAGGCGCGCGCCTGCGTGAGGATGTAGCCCACGTCGTCGCCAAACGAGCCCAGGGCGAGCACGTCGGGCCGCGCGGCCTTGATCCGGGCGATCTGGGCGCTGTAGCTCTTGGCGCCGATGTCGTGGGGCTCCTCGGCCACCACCTGGCAGCCGAGCTTGCCGCAGGCCTCCTTGATGGCACCATTCACCCCCTGGCCGGCGGCGTCGTTCCAGAAGAGCGTCGCGACACGCTTGGCGCTGTGCCGGCTCACCGCCCACTGCACGACGAAGGGCGCGGTCTGGCTCGACAGCATCCGCGTGTTGTACAGGTTGCGCTTGCCGACCAGGACGGATCCGACGCCCCCGCCGTTGAGGAGCAGCACCTTCTTCTCCACGGCGAGCGGCTGGATCGCCAGCGTGGGGGCGGAGTACGAGGTGAGGATGACCGGCACCTTGTCCACGTCCAGGAGCTTGCGGGCGCCGGTGACGGCGGCGTCGGCATCCCCGCTCTTGTGATCCTCGATCAGGATCTGGAGCCGGCGGCCGCCGATGCCGCCCGCCTTGTTGATCTGGTCCACCGCGAGCTGGGCGCCGCGGCTCATCACCTGGCCATAGAAGGCGCCGGGCCCCGTCATCGCCAGGATCATGCCAAGCTTCACGGGCTCCTGGGCCTCCGCGGGGGCGGGAGGTGCGAGGACCGCCCATCCCGCCATCATGACCAGCGACATCCCGACCCACAACCGTTTCCTTGTCATGGCTGCTCCTCCGTCTCTCGGGGATCTAGGTGGAATGGATCGCGCCTGCCGAAGACAGGCGCCCGATCACCTGCTGCGCGTCGAGCTCCTGGATCGCGGCCGGCGAGTAGCCCAGCTCGCGCAGGATCTCCTCGGTGTGCTCGCCGAGCCGCGGAGCGGGGCGGACGCCCGGGGCGTCGCCTCCGTGGAGGCGCACGGGCTGGCTCACCATCACCGTGCGCCCCGCGGCGGGATGCGCCGTCACGGCCAGCATGCCGTTGGCCACCGCCTGGGGCTGGTCGAGCACCTGGTCGGGCTCGAGGATCGGGGCGCAGGGCACGTCGGCCTCGGCCAGCGCCGTCACCCACGCGTCGCGATCCCGGGTCGGGAAGATGTCGCTCAGGATGCGCGACAGATCCGCGCTCTGGCGGGCCCGGCCGTGCGGGGTGGCATAGCGGGGATCCTCGGCCAGGTCCGGGCGGCCCACCGCCCGGCAGAGGCGACGCCACTGCTCGTCCTGGACCACCACGATGACGAGAAACCGGTTGTCCCCGCACCGGTAGGGCGCGTACATGGCCTGGGCCGAGTAATCGGCTCCCGCCTCGGCGCGCTCCATCTCGTGCTCGACCCGCACGAGGTCGCCGAGCTGCATCGCGAGCGCCGCGTGCAGGAGAGACGTCGTCACGAGCTGTCCCTGGCCCGTGCGCTCACGCGCGAGGAGCCCCAGCGCGATCCCATAGGCCAGCTCCATCGGGGCCGACAGGTCCGCCACCCAGACGCCGGCGCTGACCGGCCTGCCATCGGGCAGACGGCGCCGGGCGAGAATCCCGGCCAGCCCCTGGAGCAGCAGGTCGTAGCCCGGCCGCGCGGCCAGCGGCCCCTCGGACCCGTAGGCGGTGAGCCACGCGTAGACGAGCCGCTCGTTGAGGGCCCGGAGCGTCGGGTAGTCGTAGCCGAGCCGCTCGGCCACGCCGGGCCGGAAGTTGTGGATGAGGACGTCGGCCCGCCGGACGAGGTCGCGGATGACCTCGCGGCCCCGGGGGTGCCGGATGTCGAGGGCGAGGCTCCGCTTGTTGCGGTTCAGGGCGAGGAAGGCGCGGCTCTCGCCGCCGGCGACGGGCGGCTGCGTGAGGGTGCGCCGCCCCTCGTCTCCGCCCAGGGGTTCGACCTTGATGACGTCGGCGCCGTGATCGGCCAGGTACATCGCCGTTCCGGGCGCCGCCCACATCTGGGAGATGTCGAGGACGCGGATTCCCGAGAGCGCTTGCATGTCCGGGGGGCTCGTTCCCGAGGCGAGGGTCGCATCGGGCGCGCCGAGTCTAGCACGTCTTTGCTGGGGGAGGATAGGCGCCATGAAGCCCGTCTCGGCACCGGGCCGGCCAGCCCGTCGGCACGTTCCAGGCGATCAGCCACATGCTGGTGGATCTCCAGGTCCGCACCGACGCCGCCCGTCTGCTGCTCTACCGGACGGCCTGGCTCGTGGACCAGGGGATC
>JACOVB010000215.1 GCA_016177555.1 Candidatus Rokuibacteriota bacterium | reverse complement strand
GGTCACGGCGCTGGACGTCGGCGCCGCGCAGCTCCGGCGACCCGTTCCGACCCGGATGCGGCCCGGAGAACGTACATCCATGGAGGACAATGGACATGCCGGATAGCATGGTCGAGCTACCGATCCGGGGCATGAGCTGCGCGTCGTGCGTGGCCAAGATCGAATCGACGCTGGCGCGGCAACCCGGCGTGGTGCAGGCCAGTGTCAACCTCACCACCGAGCGGGCCAGCATCCGCGTCCAGGACGGCGCCACCCCCCGGGGGCTCGTCGAGGCGATCCGCGACCTGGGCTACGAGGTCCCCGGAGAGACGGTCACGATCCCGGTTGCGGGGATGTCCTGCGCCTCGTGCGTGGCGAAGATCGAGGAGGGGCTGGCGCGCCTTCCGGGCGTCCTCTCTGCCGCGGTCAACTTCGCGGCGGAGCGCGCCACGGTGGAGTACGTCCCGACCCAGGTGGCGGTCGAGGATCTCAGGGACGCCATCCAGGATCTCGGCTACGAGGCCGGAGAAGTCGCCGGGGCGGCGACGAGCGCGGAGGACCTGAGCGAGCGGGAGGCACGGAATCACAAGGCGCTGCTCTGCACGCTCCGCTCCAAGATCGCCGCCGGCGCCGTGGTGAGCGTCCCGGTGTTCCTGGGGAGCTATCCGTCGCTCTTCCCCTGGGTGCCGGACATCCTCCAGACCTTCGTCGTCCTCTGGATCTTGACCACCCCGATCCAGTTCTGGGCAGGGTGGCAGTTCTACCGCGGGGCCTGGGCCGCCCTGCGGCATCGGACCAGCGATATGAACACCCTCATCGCGGTGGGGACCTCGGCCGCCTACCTCTACAGCGTGGGGCTGATCGTCTTTCCCGGGTTCTTCGAGGCCCAGGGGGTCGCGCGCGAGGTGTACTTCGACACGTCCACCATCATCATCACGCTGATCCTTCTCGGGCGATACCTCGAGGCGGTGGCGCGGGGACGGACCTCGGAGGCGATCAAGAAGCTGATCGGGCTACAGCCCAAGACCGCCCGGGTCATCCGCGACGGGGCGGAGACGGACATCCCGGTCGCGGAGGTGGTGCCGCGCGACCTGGTCGTGGTCCGGCCCGGCGAGAAGGTGCCGGTGGACGGCGTGGTCCGCAGGGGGGCGTCGAGCCTCGACGAATCGATGGTCACGGGCGAGAGCATGCCGGTGGACAAGAAGGCCGGCGACGAGGTCATCGGCGCCACCCTCAACACGACGGGCTCGTTCACCTTTGAGGCCACCAAGGTCGGCAAGGACACGGTGCTGGCCCAGATCATCAAGCTGGTCGAGGCCGCGCAGGGCTCGAAGGCGCCCATCCAGCGGCTCGTGGACAGGGTGACCGGCTACTTCGTCCCGGCGGTGATCGGCATCGCGGTCGTGACGGGGGTGGTCTGGTACGCCTTCGGGCCGGCACCGGCGCTGACCTACGCGCTCCTCAACTTCGTCGCGGTGCTCATCATCGCGTGCCCGTGCGCCCTGGGGCTCGCCACGCCCACCTCGATCATGGTGGGCACCGGCAAAGGGGCCGAGCACGGCATCCTGATCCGGAGCGGTCAGGCCCTGGAGACCGCCCACAGGCTGCGGGCGCTGGTCTTCGACAAGACCGGCACCCTGACGGCCGGAAAGCCGGCGCTGACCGACGTCGTTCGGACCGGGGCGTTCGCCGCCGACGATCTCCTGCGGCTGGCCGCGAGCGCCGAGCGCGGCTCGGAGCATCCGCTCGGCGGGGCCATCGTGGACGGCGCGCGCCAGCGAGGGCTCGCCGTTACCAATGCCGAGGACTTCCAGGCGGTGCCCGGCCACGGCATCGTCGCCCGTGTGGATGGCCGCTCGGTCCTGGTCGGCAACCTGCGCCTCATGGAGGACCGAGGCGTCCATGGCGGACTGCCCACGGATGAGGCCGCACGCCTGTCCAGCGCGGGGAAGACGCCCATGTACGTGGCTGTGGATGGACGGGCGGCCGGGCTCGTGGCGGTCGCCGACACCCTCAAGCCCAACTCGGCCGCGGCGGTCGCCGCGCTGCATCGGCTCGGCCTAGAGGTCATCATGATCACCGGGGACAACCGCCGCACCGCCGAGGCGATCGCGCGCGAGGTCGGAATCGACCGGGTGCTGGCCGAGGTCCTCCCAGGAGACAAGGCCAAGGAGGTCAAGCGGCTCCAGGACGAGGGCAAGCTCGTGGGGATGGTCGGCGACGGGATCAACGACGCGCCGGCCCTGGCGCAGGCCGACATCGGCCTCGCGCTCGGGACCGGCACGGACGTGGCGATGGAGGCGGCCGACATCACGCTCATGTCCGGGGACCTCCGCGGCGTCGTGACGGCCATCGCGCTGTCCAAGGCCACCATGCGGAACATCAAGCAGAACCTCTTCTGGGCGTACGCGTACAATACCGCCCTGATCCCGGTCGCCGCGGGAGTGCTGTTCCCGTTCTTCGGCTGGCTGCTCAACCCGATCCTGGCGGCCGCGGCCATGGCCACCAGCTCGGTCTCCGTGGTCTCGAACGCCCTGCGCCTCCGGCGCTTCCGGCCACCCGTCCTGCTGGAACATGAAGGGAGGCAGAGCCGATGAAACCCCTGAACCTCACCGTGATCGGCCTGACGCTCGGGCTCTTCAGCGCCATCACCTTCACGCTCTGTGTCCTCTGGGACCTGGCCCTGCCCGCGTATTCCATGATGCGCGTCTGGGAACTGGTGCTTCCGGGCTTTCGCGGGATCACCCCCGCAAGCTTCGTCCTCGGGCTCGCCGAAAGCTTCCTCTATGGCGTCTATGCGGCGCTGGTGTTCGTGCCGCTCTACAACTGGCTCTCGCGGCAGATCGGCGCGCAGGCCGCGACAGGAGGGATGAGACATGAGTGAATGGATTGCGGCGAACTGGATCTGGATCGTGCTCGCGCTCGGCGCCGGGTGGTTTCTCCTGCGCCGCGGCGGCGCGGGCTGCGGGATGGGGGGGCACGGATCTCATCACGAGTCGGAGCCCATGGCGAAGGGTCTCGACACGGATAGGTCACCTTCGACCGTCAACCATGACGAGCAGCTGACGAAGGGCGCGGGCTCCGCAGGCACGCCCCGCCGCCGGGGGGGGGTGTTGCTGAGCGGGGGCCCCGGCCGCGACGCCCCGGCATGAGCCGGGTCGCCCGAGCTGAACCGGACCATCACACCGAGAGGAGGTCAATCATGACAAAGGATCCTGTGTGCGGGATGGAGGTCGACGAGAAGAAGGCCGCGGCGGCGGCGACCCATGAGGGGAAGACCTATCACTTCTGCGCCGCTGGCTGCAAGAACAGCTTCGAGAAGAACCCGCAGAAGTATCTCGGCAGCCAGGGCGGTCACTCCGCCCACTGAATATCCGGGGAAGGGGTTCGGGGGCCCTCGCCGACGAGCGGGGGACTGGCCCCCTTGGGCTGACAGAATGTCGGACGTCCCGGCCGCACGCGTCCCCGGCTGACGTTCCGTCAAAGACGTCGCGCGAGGCCTCCCGAGCCCCTGCCCGCAAGCTCGCAGATCTTTGGCTCTTTCCCATTCTGGACTTTGGCATTCCCGTTGCTTCTGTCGTGTTCTTGCCGGAGACGGGCCGGCCGAGCAGGCGTCTTCGTCCTGCCATGAACACGAGACGGAGGTGACCGATGGGACATGGGCAGAGGCGGAACAAGCGGGCGAAGCGATGGAAGCGCAACGCGTACATTCTTATCGTCGGGACGGCGGTCGTCGCCG
>JACOVB010000214.1 GCA_016177555.1 Candidatus Rokuibacteriota bacterium | reverse complement strand
TGCCTTGTTCTCCTCGAAGACCTGCTTGGCGACCCGCGCGGCCGACATGGCGCTGGGCCAGCCGGCGTAGAAGGCCAGATGGGTGATGAGCTCGCCGATCTCCTCCTTCGTGACGCCGTTCGCCAGGGCGCGCTCGGTGTGGCTCCTGAGCTGGTCGGGCCGGTAGAGGGCCACCAGCGCGGCGACCGTGATGAGGCTCCGGTCTCGCTTGGACAGCCCCGGGCGCTCCCAGATGTCGGGGTACAGGAGCGTCTCCGTGAGCTCGATGAGCCGGGGCACGACCGGACGGACCTCGTCGCGAACGGGCGGGACGGGCGCGGGGTTGCTCATGACGCCTCCTTGAGGCTGAGGGCCGCAGTCTGACGTTGACGCTGGGAGTGCGGAGTTGGGCGATCGCAGACTCGATCGCGCCGAAATCGCGAACTCCAGACGCGCCGCCGGTCACCAGGAGGAGGCGGCGGTGCAGGTCGACGACCTCCCCCAGGGTGAGATAGCGCATCAGGCGAGGCGCCGGTACAGCTCCTCGTTCTTCCGCAGCACCCCCTCGGCGGCTGCCTGGAAATCGTCGCCTGGAGCCGCCAGGAGATCCACGATGGCGGCGCGGGCAAGATCCTCCGGCGCGAGCCCGAGGCGTGCGGCCTCCTGGCGCAGCCGTTCAGCCTGGGCTGGCGGGAGATCGATGGTCAGCTTCATGAAGGTACTGTACCCCGGCGGCGCACCGTCCAACAACCCGCCTCAGCGGGGCGGCTCAGACCTGGCCCACCCACGAGGCGTCGGCGACCTCGCGCCAGCGCGCGCGGATGCGCTCGAAGTCATCCCGGGGCAGGGCGCCGGCCCGGAGCAGCGCCGCGTTCTGCTGCCAGCGCGCCGGCTTCGTGGTGCCGGCGATGGCGGTGTGGACGCCCGGCACGCGGAGCGTGAAGCGGAGCGCGGTGGCCACCGCCGTGTTGCCCGCAGCGCGCAGGAAGGGATAGCCGAGCCGCCGCAGGCGAGACCAGTAGGCCTGGTAGTAGGGCTCGGCCGGCTTCCGCGCGTAGCGCCATGCGACATTCGCCAGCGGCCGCTTGGCGATGACGCCCATCCGCCGGGCTCGCGCCAGGGGCAGCGGGAGATCCACGGCTTCCTGGTCGGCGATGCTCACCGAGGTCTGGAGGGTGTCGAAGCGGCCGCACTCGACGGCGTAGCGCGCCGCCTCGCCGTCGCCGCTGTAGCCGATGTACCGGGCCCAGCCGCGCTCGCGCGCCCGCTCGAGGGCCGCGATGGCGTCGCCCCGCCGGAGCTCGGCGAGCGAGCAGCTATGGAGCTGGATCAGGTCGAGGGAGTCGGTGGCGAGGCGACGGAGGCTCCGCTCGATGCTGCGGAGGAGCGCGGCCGGCCGCCAGTCCGCGTGCGCCTCGCCGCGGGCATGGCCGCACTTGGTGAAGAGGTAGCACTCGCGCCGCCGGGAGCCGATGGCCCGCCCGATGAGGGCCTCGCTGTCCTCGTAGCACTCGGCCGTGTCGATCACGTTGAGCCCGGCATCGAGCGCGCTCCCCAGGAGCCGCGCCACGGTGCGGGGGCCCACGCGGCGGAAGCCGATCTCGGAGCCGCCGAAGCCGAGGGCGCTGACGACCATGTCGGTATTGCCGAGCCGGCGCCGCTCCATCGCCCGATCCGGCCTCTCCGGGCGTCAGCCCCCGGCCCGGCCGGCCACCGGACGCGCCGCCGCCCCATCGAAGACGGGGTTGTCCGTACGGTCGACCAGAGACTCGTCCCCTTCCGTGGGAAGCATCTCGGCGTGGTTCTGCGCCGCGTCGATGTCCCCCTGCCACACTTCTCGCGGCAGCTCGTACAGCACCTCGATGCCGTGACCATCGGGATCGGAGATGTACGCGCTGTGGGTCATGCCGTGGTTGATGCGCCGGTGGAACGGCACCCCCCGGCTCCGGAGAAAGGCGAGTTGCTCGAGCCACGACTCCCGGTCGGGCCAGGCGATCGCCACGTGGTTGATCCCCGTCCGGCTCGGCATCAGGTCCCACGGCTCGGGGTCGGCGCCGGCCGCGGCGGAGGCGGGAAGCTCGGCCAGCGCCAGGTCATGATGGGTCACGTCCCCCCGCGCGTCGAGGCCGCTGTAGAAGCGCATCGTCGGCCGCTGCCGCCCGGGGATGGGCTTGAGCTCGGCCACGCACCGGAAGCCCATGATCTCCGTCCAGAACCGGTGCGACACCTCGAGGTTCCGCACGTTGAGGACCAGGTGATTGACCCCGCGCGGCGGCGGGGCATGGGGCGGCGGAAAGGGAACGCGCGCGTCGGTGTTCGGCATGGCGCCCTCCGTGTGAGCGGCCGGTTATGGGACCAGCACGATCTTGCCATGGTGGCCCGGCTCCATCACCGCCTCGTGCGCCCGCGGGGCCTGGCCGAGCGGCAGCTCCTGGCCGATCACCGGACGCAGCGTCCCGTTGCGCAGCCCCTCCACCAGCGCGGCGTGGATGCCGGTGAACTGGGCGGGCGTGGCGTGGTAAAGCGCCATGCCGAGGATGGCGGCGTCCCTGTTCATGGCGTGCCGGGCGTTGATCTCCACCGTGCCGCGGCTGCCGATGGCGACGATCCGCCCGCCAATGGCCACGATCCCGAGGTCCTTCGGGAGATTCACGTTCGCCACCATCTCGAGGACCACGTCCACGCCCCTCCCGCCCGTGAGCTTCATGATCTCGTCGAGGTACCCCGGCGCTCCGTGATCGAGGACGTGATGCGCGCCCTCCGCCAGCACCAGGCGGCGCCCCCGCTCCGTCCCCGCGGTACCGATCACCGTGAGGCCGCGCGCCCGCGCGAGCTGGACGGCGCCGATGCCGACGCCGCCGCTGGCCCCGTGCACGAGGACGGTGTCGCCCGCCTGGCCGTGGGCGCGATTGAAGAGCGCGTGGTAGGCGGTGGCGTAGGGGACGTTCATCGCACCGGCTCCGACGGCCTCCACGACCCCCGCCGAGTCGACGCCCGGCGTGTAGGGCAGCTTGGGCCCGCGATTGTCCACGTTGCCGCGCAGGTAGGTGTCCACCGGATTCACGCCGACGGCGTGGTTGCGGACGACCACCTGGTTGGGACCTGGCTCGGGCGCGGGGACCTCCGCGAGCTTCAGGACGGACGGCCCACCGTACTCCGAGATGCGGATCGCTTTCATCACCGGGGCTCCTTTCGCGGCGGCTTGGCCCAGTAGCCCGGGTCAGCCGGGAAGACGGTTTCACAGCGCGTCGGCTCGATGGGCCCGTCCAGCGTGTCGGCCACCGCGCGCCAGATGGCGTAGTGCGGCGTCAGGCGATGGGCCTCCAGCGCGGCCTGGTCCTTGTAGGCCTCGTAGAAGTAGTAGACATCCTCGTCCTGCGCGTCCCGGAGGACGTTGAAGCGCAGGCAGCCCGGCTCGTCCCGCTCGGAGGCGAGGGCGTCCGCCTCGATCGCCTGGAGGAAGCGCTGCCGCAGCTCCCGCTTCACGCGCACCTTCACCCACATCGCGAGCATGGTCATCTC
>JACOVB010000213.1 GCA_016177555.1 Candidatus Rokuibacteriota bacterium | reverse complement strand
CGCACCACGGTGTCGTCCCGCGGGCAAACGGCAGTGCCGGCCGAGGTCCGGCGCCGCTTCAAGCTCACCGGCAACTCCCGGTTGGAGTGGATCATCGAGGGTGACGTGATCACCCTGGTTCCCGTCCCCGCGGACCCCGCCGTAGCGTTCCGAGGCTCGCTCCGGGGGAAGTACTCGGTGGCGGCGCTCCTTCGACAGCGCGCCCGCGAGCGGAAGCGCGAGCGCCAGCGTGGCTGAGGCGCGGCGCTACACCCTGGATACGTCGGCGATCATGGCGTATTTCGCCGATGAGGCCGGCGCCGACCGGGTCGAGCGCATCCTGACCCTGTCGGATCGCGGAACCATCGACGCCTACGCCTCATTCATGGCCTACATGGAAGTGCTGTACGGAGTGTGGCGGCGACTGGGGGAGAAGACCGGCAAGGCGACGTATCTGCGCCTCAAGGCCCTTGCCATCCGTCGCGTCGACGCGTCCGAGGAGCTGCTGCTCGCTGCGGCACGGATCAAGGCAACTCATGAGCTGTCCGTCGCGGACGCCTGGATCGCTGCCACCGCGCTCGTCACCGGCAGCACCCTCGTCCACAAGGACCCGGAGTTCCGGTCGCTGGCCGGTGAGCTCCCCCTGCTGGAGCTGCCCCTCAAGCCCTCGCCCGCCCGCCCCCGCTCGAGGTGAGGTCGGCGATGTGGGGCCTGGGAGGCACTCCGCTAGGAGAGGTTCTGGGCCTCGAGATAGCGCTCCGCCTCGAGCGCCGCCATGCAGCCCGTGCCGGCCGCGGTCACGGCCTGGCGGTAGGTGAAGTCCTGCACGTCGCCTGCGGCGAAGACACCGGGCACCGAGGTCTCGGTGGTGCCGGGCTTCACCTTGATGTACGCGTTCGGGTGCAGCGCGATCTGTCCCGTGAACAGCGCCGTGTTGGGCTGATGCCCGATGGCGACGAAGAGGCCGTCCACCGGGGTCTCCCAGACTGCCCCCGTCTTGAGATTCCGGAGCCGGACGGCCGTCACCTTGCCCTGGGCCGGGTCGAGGACATCGTCCACCGTCGCGTCCCAGATGAACGTGATCTTCGGGTTCTTGAAGGCGCGATCCTGCATGATCTTCGAGGCGCGCAGCGCGTCCCGGCGATGGACGACCTCCACCTGCCGGCCGAGCCGCGCGAGATAGAGCGCCTCCTCGATGGCGGAATCGCCGCCGCCCACCACCATGATGTTCTGATCCTTGAAGAAGAAGCCGTCGCAGGTGGCGCACGTGGAGACACCGCGCCCCATGAGCGTCGACTCACTGGGCAGCCCGATGAGCTTGGCCGAGGCGCCGGTGGAAATGATGACGGTGTGGCCCTCCAGCGTCACGTCGCCTCCCGTCACCCTGAACGGCCGCCGGCTGAAATCCACGGCCGTGACGTCGTCCTCGATCATCTCGGTGCCGAAGCGCTCGGCCTGCTTCCGGAAGTTCTCCATGAGGGGCGGGCCGTCGATGCCCTCGATGAAGCCCGGGTAGTTCTCCACCAGCGTCGTGAGCATGAGCTGGCCGCCTGCCTGGACGCCCGTGAACATCACCGGGGCGAGGTTGGCCCTGGCGGCGTAGATGGCGGCCGTGTAGCCCGCCGGGCCGGAGCCGATGATGATCACCTTTCGCGTCGTTCCCATGCCGGTCGTCCCCTTGTCCCCTGCCTTGTGCTTATAGATGCAGCCCGGAGCGGCTCAGATGCCGACGATCCGGCGCAGCTCCGCGAGGTCCTGGATCTCGAACTCGGGCGCCGTCGCCCCGTCCGGTAGCGCCTCCCGGGCGCGGTTGATCCAGACGGCCTGCATCCCGACTCCGTGGGCGCCGGCCACGTCGATGTCGGCCCGGTCCCCCACGAAGAGGGCGCGCTCCGGCCCCAGGCCGAGGGCCCCGAGCGCCGTCTCGAAGATCACGGCCTTGGGCTTCCGCCACCCCACCGCATCGGAGATGACCACCGTCTCGAACAGGGAGGCGATCCCCTCTCGCTCGAGGACGAGCCGGGCGGTGGGCGTGTAGTCGAAATTCGAGACCACGGCCAGCCGGTGCCGCGCCCCGAGCGCCGCGAGCAGCTCGCGATGATGGGCGGGCAGCACCACGGCCTTCGACAGCTCGCGCATGTGGGTGGACAGGAGGATGGGCAAGGCCTCCCGCTCCATCGCCGCCGCGTCCAGCCCCAGATGGCCGAACAGCATGCCGAAGCGCTCCGGGGCCGCGACCTCGCGGTGGCTCTCCCCGCGGATGCGCTCGGCCTCGTGCCAGCTCCACAGAAGGGCGGCCACGAACTCCTCGAGCGAGACGGCGGGAGCGAACGGCCGGAAGGCCTCGTGCATGTGCCCGGCGGTCGAGCGCAGCGTGCGCCCGTTCACCTGGATCTCGGGCAGCCGCTCGCGCTCGAAGAGCACCAGCGTGTCGAAGAGATCGAAGAGGAGCGCGTCCCACGTCATCGGCGTCACGGCAAGGGCTTCCGCTGGCCGTAGCCCTCGTCCATCCCGTGCCAGAAGCGCACCGCGTCCTCGCCGTGCTTCCAGCAGAGATTGACGGGCGCTGCCCCCGCCACCTGCGGCAGGCGCCCGGGAAAGTCCACGAGCCCCTGCTCCAGATCCTTCACCGTGCCCCCCAGCGCGGTGATCGTCTTCACCGCTGCGCGCACCTCGATCGTGAGCCCGTCGAGCCGCTCCGCGCGCGCCTTCCACTCGCGCCGGTCCACGAGCCCGCCTCCGGAGAGCCGGATGCGCTCCTTCTCCTCATTGAGCGCGTGGGCAAACGACGAGGCCTGTCGATGGCGCTCCATGGCCCGGCCCATCAGCGCGTTGAGCCTCGGGATGAGCGCGTCCACCTCGGCGGCCGTGAAGTAGCGGTCGCTCACAGCGCCTCCACGAACACGGCGTGGACTTCCTTCGGGCCGTGGACGCCCCGCGTGAGCGTGAGCTCGATGTCCGCCGTCCGGGAGGGACCGGTGATGAAGTTGATCATGGCGCCCGACAGGGACCGCGCGGCGTCGGCGTGGAGCGCCTCCAGCATGATGCCGACCTGCTCGAGGCTCTCGAGGAGCTGGCCCTTCCCGAAGACGGCCACGTGGGTCTCGGGCAGCAGCGAGGTGGAGCGCGGGCGGCCCGAGCCCGAGACGAGGATCAGCGTCCCCGTCTCCGCCAGCGCCCAGTCCACGCCCGTGACCCCGATCTGCGCCCCTGCGGCGGCCTCCCGGTGGGCGAGCCGCGCCGACGCGCCGCCGCCGGGCGGCGCCACGGTCACCGAGAGCCCTGCCGGCTCCAGCGTGGCGCGCAGATCGAGGCCGAGCGCGGCCGGCTCCCAGCCGACCACGCTCCGCGCGCCCCGCCGCCGGGCGAGGTCGCGGATGACCCCCGGGACCTCGGCAAGGCTCGCGACACGGTGGAAGACGCCCGCCACCCGCTCGAGTTCCTGCTGGAAGCGCGCGAGCGCCGCGGGCCAGCGCTCCATCATCTCGCGCCGCAACGCCGCCGCGGCCTCCTCCGGGTGCGCCGGCCGAGGCGCGGGCGAGGCCGCGAAGAGCGCCGGCGCCCGGCGCACCTCCCGCCGGATCCGCTCGAGCATCTCCGCCCGCGTCGCCATGGTTACCGGAGATCCTTCCAGCGCTGGGTAAAGGTCTTCGCCGCCACCGGCGGCAGGTCGCGGCTCCTCGTCCACCGGCCGAAGACGAGCGGCAGCCGGGTGAGCCGCCCGTCGCTGACGAAGGGTTTCTGCGCCACGCGCCCGATTCGCCCCGCCAGCGCCAAGAGCATCGGCGAGCCGAGGACACGCCCCAGCATCTTGAAGACCAGCCGCTCGCCCCACGGCGCGATCCGGCCGCGGTCCAGGCCTTCGCGCAGCTCGACGAGCATCCGCGGGATGTCGATCCGCACCGGGCAGACCTCCTGGCAGGCGCCGCACAGCGAGGAGGCGTGGGCCAGCTCCTTCACCGACCGGTCGCCCTTGAGCATGGCCGTGAGCAGGATGCCGATGGGCCCGGGATAGGTGTGGCCGTAGGCGTGGCCGCCGATCTGCCGGTACACCGGGCACACGTTGAGGCAGGCGCCGCAGCGCAGGCAGTACAGCGCCTCGCGGAGCTTCCCGGCGATCTGGGCCGAGCGGCCGTTGTCCAACAGGATCAGGTGGAACTCCTCCGGTCCCTCGAGCTCCCCCGCGTGGCGCGGCCCGCGCACGAGCGTGGTGTAGACGGAGAGCTTCTGCCCGGTGGCGCTCCGGGCGAGGATGGCGAGGAAGAGCATCAGGTCTGTCATGGACGGGATGACCTTCTCGATCCCCATGACGGCCACGTGGATCCGCGGCAGGGAGGTCACCATGCGGCCATTGCCCTCGTTGGTGACGAGCACGACTGTCCCCGTGTCGGCCACGGCGAAGTTGGCCCCCGTGATCCCCATGTCGGCCTGGAGGAACTTCTGGCGCAGCTCCTTCCGCGCCGCGGCCGTGAGCACCTCGGGGTCCGCCGCGAAGTGGCCCTTGAGCTCCTTCGAGAACAGCTCCGCCACCTGCCCCTTGGTCTTGTGGATGGCGGGCGCGATGATGTGCGAGGGCTTCTCGTGGGCGAGCTGGATGATGTACTCGCCCAGGTCCGTCTCCACGGGGGTGACCCCGGCCGCCTCGAGCGCCTCGTTGAGGTCGATCTCCTCCGTCGCCATGGACTTGCTCTTCACCGCCCTGCGCAACCCGCGGTCCCGGCAGAGCCGGAGGATGATCTCCCGCGCCTCCTCGCCGGTGGCCGCCCAGTGCGCGTGCCCGCCGAGGCGCTCGACATTGTCGGCGAGCTCCGCGAGGTAGCCGTCGAGCTTCTGGAGCGTGGCCTCCTTCACCGCCCGCGCGCGGTCTCGGAGCGCCTCCCCCTCGGGGAAGCCCGCGAAGGATTCCTGCCGCAGCCCGATGAACTTGGTCGTCGCGATGCCGAGCGCTTGCTGGAGGAACGTGTCCTTGAGCGCGGCGCTGGCCCGCTCCGGAAACGGCGTGCGGAGCGTCCGGTCGCTCACGGGGGGCCCTCACCCGCGAGGAGCTGGGCCAGGTGCAGCGGCGTGACGCGCGAGCCCTTTCGCGAGAGCCCACCCGCCATCTGCATGAGGCAGCCCGCGTCGCAGGCCACGAGGCACTCCGCGCCCGTCTTCTCGATGCACTCGATCTTCTTCCCGAGGATGGCCGTGGACACCTCGGGCAGCCGCACGGAGAAGGCGCCGCCGAACCCGCAGCACTCGTCCGCCCCCGGCAGCTCCACGAGCTCGACGCCCTTGACGGCGCGCAGGAGCGTGCGCGGCGCGGAGGACTCGCCCAGCCCGCGCAGGAGATGGCAGGAGTCGTGGTAGGTCACCTTGCCCTCGAAGCGCGACTGCAACTCGGTGACGCCCAGCACCTGCACCAGGAACTGGGACAGCTCCCGCGTCCGCGAGGCGAGCGCGCGGGCCTCGGCGGCGGGCCCGCCGTGGCGCTCGAGTAGCCCCGGGTACTCCTTCTTCACGAGCCACGCGCAGGAGCCGGAGGGCACGATCACGTGTTCGGAGTCCTTGAAGAGGGAGACGGTGCGCGCGGCCACCTGCGCCGCATCGCGGTGGTAGCCCGAGTTGAAGAGCGGGAGCCCGCAGCAGGTCTGCCCCGGGGGGAAGTCCACTGTCACGCCCAGCCGCCGCAGGAGCGTGACCATGGCGACGCCCACCTCGGGGAAGAGCATGTCCCCGAGGCAGGTGATCATGATCGAAGCCTTCACCGGTGGCGCCATGGGCGTCGTCCGGGCTCAGCGGGCGGGGCCGGGGCCGTGAGCGGGGGGCGGGGTCACGACGACCAGCACCAGGAGCGGCCGCTCCCCATCGTTGACGAGACCGTGCTCGACTCCGGCCGGGGCCACCAGCGCCTCGCCGGCCTCGAGCCGCTCCTCGGCGCCTCCAAGGGTGAAGCGGCCGGCGCCCTCCAGGACATAGTAGATCTTGTCCTGGGCGTCGTGGGTGTGCGCCTTCTGCGACTGTCCCGGCGCGACGCAGTAGAGATCCAGCAGCGCCCGCGGGGTCGCCGCCAGCGCCACCTTGGCCATCCGCTCCGGCGAGAGTTGCGCGCGGTCCCGGACGCGGATCTTCATCGGGCCTCCCCGCCCGGGCGCAGCGCGCGGGCGAGCAGCGTCACGGGATGCAGCACCTCCACCCTGAGCCCCAGCGCCCGGCACGCCCGGTCCATCTGCATGATGCAGCCCGGATTGCCCGCGGCGACGATGGAGACTCCGGTCTCGCGGATGCGCTCCGCCTTCCGCCGCCCCAGCTCGGCCGCCATCCCGGGCTCGACGAGGTTGTACACCCCCGCGCTCCCGCAGCAGAGATCGCTCTCGGCAAGCTCGACGAGCTTCAAGCCGGGGATGCGTCTGAGCAGCGCCCGGGGCTCGGCTCTCACCTTCTGGCCGTGGGCCAGATGGCAGGCGTCCTGATACGTCACCGTCACCGGCAATTCCCCGAGCGGCAGGTCGGCGTCGACGAGGACCTCGGAGATGTCCTTCACCTTCTGCGAGAAGGCCTCCGCCTCGGGGTCCTGGAGCCAGTGGCCATACTCCTTGAGGGCCGAGCCGCAGCCGGCCGCATTGGCCACGATCACATCCACGTCACCGCGGAAGGACGCCACGAGCTGCTTGG
>JACOVB010000212.1 GCA_016177555.1 Candidatus Rokuibacteriota bacterium | reverse complement strand
GGCGCGATGATCAGCGTGTGCTGGCCGGCCGCGATGTGCGGCCACCCTTCCGCCTGCGGGCGCGTCGGCTCGCCGAAGGCCTCGGTGAACCAGTCGCGGACGGCGGGGAGGAAGAGATCGAGGGGGGACGCCATGGGGCCAGGCTACCCGCGTGCCCCCGCCGTCGCAACCGGCGGCAGGCGAGCGCACGAAACGGGCGGGGGAGGCCGCCGTCACTCGGGGCGGGCGGACCGGGAGCGGAGCTCGAAGCGTCGGATCTTGCCGGTCTCGGTGCGGGGGAGCCGCTCCGCGAACTCGACCAGGCGCGGGTACTTGTAGGGGGCCAGCTCTCGCTTGCAATGCTCCTGCAGCTCGGTGGCCAGGGCGTCCGAGGGGGTGCGCCCGGGCTTGAGGACCACGAAGGCCTTGACGATGAAGCCGCGCGTGGCGTCGGGGGCCGCCACCACCGCGGACTCGGCCACGGCGGCGTGCTCGTCCAGCACATGCTCCACCTCGGGCCCCGGGATCTTGTAGCCCCCGGAGACGATCATGTCGTCTGAGCGGCACTGGTAGGTGAGGGAGCCGTCGGCATCGCGCACGTAGACGTCGCCCGTCACGTTGAAGCCTCCGAAGCGCACGTACTCCGCCTGGCGGTCCGGCTTGCGCCAGTACTTGCAGCCCGTGGGGCCCTTGATGGCGATGAGGCCCGACTGGCCGGCCGGCATGTCCCGCCCGTCATCATCCACGACGCGGCACTCGTAGCCGGGCACGGGGAGGCCCGTGGCGCCGGGCCGCACGCGCCCGGCCACCGAGGAGACGAAGATGTGGAACATCTCCGTGGAGCCGATCCCGTCCAGCAGCTCGATGCCGGTGGTGCCGATCCACTCGAGGTAGGTGGCGGCCGGGAGGGGCTCGGCCGCCGACACGCCGAGCCGCAGGCTCGAGAGATCGAAGCGCTGGCTCATGTTCGGGACGCGCAGCATGAGGCGGTACGAGGTCGGCGCGCAGAAGCAGATGGTGACGCGCTGGCGGGCGAAGGTCTCGAGCATGGACTCGGGCGTGAACGGGCCGCTGAGCACGGTGGAGGCCCCGAAGCGGAACGGGAAGACGAGCAGGCCGCCCGTGCCGAAGGTGAAGGCGAGCGTCGGATGGCCGCCGAAGCGATCGGCCTCGGTGGGATGGAGGAGATGGCGGGCGTAGGAGTCAGCCGAGGAGAGGATGTCCGAGTGATAGTGGACGCAGCCCTTGGGCACCCCGGTCGAGCCCGAGGTGTAGGCGATCATGGCCACCTCGTCCCGCGCGGTGTCGGCCGCGTCGAAGCGCTCGGGCTGCCCGTCCATGAGGGAGCCGAGCGCGATGTCGCTGCCGGTGGCCTCGCCGGCGACGATCAGCTTCGTGAGATGCGGGACCTGGCTCTGCGCCCGCTCGAGCTCCTCGCGAAGCCCGCCCCAGACCACCGCGGCCGTGGTGCCCGCGTCGCCCGCGATGGCGGCGAGCTCCCGCGCCCGGAGCATCGGCATGGTGGATACGGTCACGATGCCGACCTTCTGGCAGGCGAGCCAGGTCAGGATGAACTCCGGGACATTGGGCATTCGCAGCAGGACGCGGTCGCCGCGGTCGAGGCCCTGGGCCCTGAGGCCGTGGGCCAGGCGATTGACCTGTTTCTGCAGCTCGGCGTAGGTGATCACGCGGTCGCCGGCGACGATGGCCGATCGGCCTGCGCGTCCGCCGTCGGCGTTGGCGTCCAGCAGCTCGCGGGCCACGTTGAGCCGCGCCGGATACTGGAGCTCCGGCAGGGTGAAGACCTGTTCCGGGCGCAGGCCCGGGGCCGGGAGCCCGTCGGCGATGGCGACGACGTCCGACATGGGCGTTACCCGAACGGATCCCAGATGCTCACGCGCCTGGGCTCGATCCGGTAGATGCGCCTCACCTCGCCGGGGAAGCGCCAGGCGTCCGGATACCGGTCGCGGTTCAGGTAGCGCCGGGCCATCCGGTGCAGGTGCTCCTCGGCCCCTGCTTCCGTGATCTCCACGACGGAGCCACGGACATGGACGTAGCGGTTCGGATTGTCCGGGTCCGGGATCTCGATGGCGACGTGGCGGCGCTTCGCCATGTTGAGGTCTTTCTGCCGTCCGGCGGCGGAGTTCACGAGGATGTGACGGCCGTCGTAGTCCACCCAGACCGGCGTCACGTGCGGCGTTCCGTCAGGCATGAGCGTGGCCAGATGGGCGAAGGTGGCCTTGTCGAAGAGGTCCAGGAACTCGGCCGGGATCGGTCCGGCCGTGGGCGGCTGCTGTCGTCGCCACTGGTCGTAGCGGGTGACGAACTCGGGGGCCTGGGCCTGGAGCCGCGCGTAGCCCACGCGGCGGCTCCGAGTCATGAGCTTGTAGGTGAAGGGGACAGGCTCGAGCGCGAGATGCAGCTCCACGTTCTCGAGCCAGGTGAGGCTCTGTGTGGCCGCCTGCTGGAAGCCGTCCACGACGGGCTTGCGCGCGCGCTCGAAGGCCGGGAGCGCCTCGGCCACCGCCGGGTGGCCCGCGAAGGCGTCGGCCAGCGCGATGGCGTCCTCCAGCGCGAGCTTGGTCCCCGAGCCGATGGAGAAGTGCGCCGTGTGCGCCGCGTCACCCAGCAGGACCACGTTCCGGTGGTGCCAGCGGCGACAACGGATCAGGGGGAAGTTGATCCAGCGGACGAAGCTGTTCGACAGCAGCGGCTGGCCGCCCAGATCAGCCGCGAATACCCGGGCCAGGTAGCGACAGGTCTCGTCGTCGGGCATGCGCTCGAATCCCGCCTGGGTCCAGGTGGCCGGCGGGCACTCGACGATGAAGGTGCTGGTCGTGGGGCTGAAGCGGTAGGCGTGGGCGATGAAGAGGCCGGCCGCGCTCTCGCGGAAGATCATGGAGAGGCTGTCGAAGGACCGGGGCGTCCCGAGCCAGACGTATCGGTTCTGGCGGATCTCCACCGAGGGGAGGAAGAATCCCGCGTGGGTCTGGCGCACGAGGCTGTTCGCGCCGTCGGCGCCCACCAGGAGGTCGGCGTCGCCCAGATCGGCCAGGCCGGCGATGGGCGTGCGGAAGCGCAGGTCCACGCCGAGGCCGAGGCAGCGCTTCTGGAGAATGTTCAGGAAGGCGAGCCGGGCGATGCCCGAGAAGCCGTTGCCCCGGACCGAGACGCGCTCGCCCCGGTGGACGGTGTCCACGCTGCCCCAGGTCTCGGACGCCCGGGTGATGGCGGTGTAGCTTTCCTCGTCCCTGTCCTTGAGGAACGCGAGCGTGCGATCCGAGAAGACGATGCCCCAGCCGAACGTGTCCTCGGGGCCGTCGCGCTCGACGATGGTGATGCGGTGCC
>JACOVB010000211.1 GCA_016177555.1 Candidatus Rokuibacteriota bacterium | reverse complement strand
GCGGGCGTGGGGGCGTGAGGTTCTGCAGGGGGAATGCGATTCCGGTGGCCTCTGCAGCGCCGATGGCCATGGCGAAGGTGCGCTTGTCACGCTTGCCCTGGAGCACCACCGTGGGTTGAAGGGTGTTCGGGCTCAGCAACAGCCCGACGACCTCCACTTCCTGGGGACCGAGCGCCCTGGGGGACGGCACCTCGCTCTTGCCGCCGGCCGCCAGGAGCGCCGTGCCGCATACGAGCAGAAGGCCGAGCGTTGCGATCCGCCTGCGTTCCCCCATGGCTGACCCCCCTGCCGCGCCCGACTCCGTAGCGCGCCAGCAGTATCAGCCCGGGGACGGATCAAGTCAACTCAGCCATGCCCGCGGCGGTCGACATGCGCCGGCTGAGGACGCTGCGTGCCCGCACCGGCGGGCACCAGGGGCCTCAACCTAAGGCTCGCGAGGATCCCCAGCGCCAGGAGAAGGCCGAGGCCCGTCCACATCACGCCGTAGCCGAGGCCGTGGGCCACGTACCCGAACGTCATGGCGCCGAGGGCGTTGCCGACAAGGCAGACGGAGCTGAAGATGCCGACCGCGCTGCTCCGCCGGGCCTCGGGCGTGACGTCCACGACCAGCGCAGAGAGGGCGGGATAGAGAAAGCCATGCGCGCTTCCCGCCATCACGCCGGCGAAGAGGAGGAACGGCAGGACCGGGACGTCCACGGTGGGGCCGAGGAGCAAGGCCAGGAGGGCCAGGACAGCCACGGCGGCCGTCTGGACGAACATCGAGGGCACGATGACCGCGCGACGACCGTGCGTGTCGATCAGATTCCCGCCGAAGACGCGTACCGCCATGGCCGATGCCGAGTACCCCGTGTAGAACAATCCCAGCCCAGTCACGCCCATGTGCTCCGCGAAGGTCGGGAGGAAGGTGAACAGGGTCCCGGTTCCCAGTCCGAAGAAGAAGCCGAGGGCCATGTGGATCCGCAGCAGCTCCTGCAGGCCCACGCGGAACGCCTCGACACCCGGTCCTGCCCCCATGACGGGCGGACGCACGTCTCGGCTGCGCAGCACGAGGACCAGCGCCACCGCGGCCACGAGCGACGAGACCGCGAAGGACCATCCGAAGCCCAGGCGGCGGATGACGACCTCCCCGATGAGCGGCGCCACGGCCGTGGAGACGAGCCCCGAGAGCCCGAAGATGCCCAGCGCCCAGCCGCGCCGCTCCACGGGGACGAGATCCACGATGTGGACGTAGTTGGCGACGAAGAAGAGCGAGAAGGCGATCCCGTGCAGCGCGCGCAAGGCCGCCGCGACCGGGATAGAGACGCCGACGATGAAGGCCGCCGACGACAGCGCGAGCAGGCCCACGCCGAGCAGCATGAAGAGGCGGCGGCCCAGGCGGTCCACCCACAGGCCGATCAGCGGCTGGCACAGGATGCCGGCCACGCTGAACATGCTCTGGACGAGACCGACGTCCGCCTCGCTGCCGCCCAGCCGCTTCACGTACAGCGGCAGCAGCAGGAAGCCGTTGAGGGCGAGGAAGAAGAGGAAGTTGGTGAGCATGGCCCGCGCGTACGGGCCGCGCATCAGGATCTGGAGCGCGGAGCTCACCGGGCTGGCCGCGGGCCCGAGCGCCGCAGTAGAATGGCGTGCGACATGAGACGAGAGAAGTATAGCATGCGAGCTCTCGCGTGATCACGATCGCCGGCGTCTTCGCCTCCGCGGTCACCCTCGCGCGGCCCGGACGCGGGCGCCTCCGCGCGCCGCAGCGGCTGCAGAGCTGGCCGGGGATCGTCCACGGAGGCGGCCTGCTGGCCACGCTCGACGACGCGGCCGCTCGCGCGGGTCTCGCCGGAGGCCCCCGCGTCCTCGAGGGCCGCCTCACCTCGTCCGTGCCCGTCGAGACGGAGCTCGAACTCGACGGGCGCGCTCACGACGGCGCGGTGACCGTCACCGTGCTTCAGAACGGGCAGACGCTCACCTCCGCCTCGGTCACACCGCTGCGCGGCTGTGACCACGCGACCGCGCCGGCCTGGCGCGGCGGTGGGGCGGGATGGCCCCTGCCCCTGTCGGAGGACTGCCTCGCCTGCGGCGCGCGCAACCCGCTGGGCCTCCAGGTGGGGCTTCACTTCGACGACGAGGGCGTCTGGGCGCGGCTTGTGCCGCGCGAGCCCTGGAGCACGGGGGCCGGCACGCTCCATCCGGCCATCGCGCCCGTCCTCCTCGACGAGATCGCGTGGTGGCTCGGGGCCCTGGTGATGAAGGAAGGCGGGCTGACGAACCGGATCAGCGTCACCCTGCTCGACGGGGCGCTGCCGGCGGGCACACCGCTGATCGGCGTGGGGCGCTTCGACCAGGTCGAGCCCGTCGACCGCAAGCGGACCTTCTGGCGCACCGCCTCGGCGCTCCTCACCGAGACAGGCGACCTCCTCGCCACGGCGTCCATCGTCTTCCGCGGCGGCGCCGACTACTCGCCCCGCCAGATGGAATACTTCCGCGACCGCACGCCACCCGACCTCTTCCGGAGGATGTTCCCGGGCTACGCGCGGTAGGTGGATCCGGGCGTCAGTTGCTGAAGAGCCGCGTGAAGAAGTTCTTCACGCTCTGGCCGAAGGAGACCGCGCCTTCCCTGGTCTTCTCCCAGGCGCTCTTGGCTGGAGGCTCCGCGGCCGAGGCTGCCTCCTTGATCTTCTCGCCGCTGAACTTGGCGCCCTCCACCACGGTCGCGCCGATCCCCTTGGCCGTCTCCGCGACACCCGCGCCGATCTCGCCCTTGCCGATCTTCTTCGCGCCGCTCTCGACCTGCTGGGTCGCTGCCTTCACCTTCGAGTCGTCTGCGCCGTGTGCGGGGATCACGGAGAGGATGACGAACGCCGCGGCCATCAGGATCGCGAGCCTTCTCATGGCTGACCTCCTGTCTGGGGAGCACCCCTGCCCTGGGGCTGCGCCTTCACCGATTATCGGACGGGGCAAGGCGTAGGCCTAATCAAACTCACGTGGTCGTGGCAGCCAAGCCCCCCGATTTTCCACGGCCCGGCCTACCCCGAGAGTCGCGTCGGCGGTGTCGGGGGCTCTCACTGCTGGCCAGATGAGTGGGTGCGGCGCGTTCACGACGGCCGGGAGGCTCGGGCCTCGACCGCTTTCGCCTTGAGCGCCTCCCAGGCCGCCAGCCGGACGCGTGGGGTCCCGAGCCGCGCCGCGCGCACGGTGGCGCCGTGGAAGTCCGAGCCTCCGGTGGCGACGAGGCCGCGGTCACGGCACATCTGAACGTATGCGCCGGTCTGCGCCGCCGAGTGCTC
>JACOVB010000056.1 GCA_016177555.1 Candidatus Rokuibacteriota bacterium | reverse complement strand
GCGTTATACGAACAGAGCGTAGACTCAGGTTAGGAGGTCGACGATGAGATACAAGATCGCGTTGCTCAAGACAGACGAGGGGTACAGCGTGTCGGTCCCCGGGTTGCCAGGATGCTGGTCGCAGGGCATCACTGAGGAAGAGGCCCTCCAAAATATCCAGGACGCGATTCAAGAATACCTAGCCGTCCGCGATGGCCTTCTGGAGGGTGCGGTCGTCCGTGAAATCGAGGTCACCCCGTAAGACGTGCCGCGCATTCTGGGTGTCAACCATCAGGACGCTGTCCGGGCTCTACAGAAAGCGGGCTTTCGGGTCGCCCGGCAGGGCAAGCACATCGTGATGACCGACGATGTTCGGATCGTCACTATTCTCAGGCACAATCCTGTCAACGCATTCACGATGGGCGGCATATCCCCGATGCCGGACTCAGTGACGAAGACTTCCGCGCGCTCCTGTAATGTCTGGTCGCATAACTTGCGCATGAAGCCGCCGGCGCTTCGCGCCGAGGCTTATCCGCGGCGTTAGCCTTCACAGGGAGAAGGATGGACTTTGCCGCCCGTCGGCAGTACGGTCACGGTGAGAGGTGACGTGGGCATGGATACTCAGCAAATCGTTGAGGCCTTCCGAAGGCTGCCGGCCGACGAGCGGGTTCGCCTCGTCGGGGAACTCTGGGATGAGGTCGCAAAGGAGCTCGAGCGGGAAGCGCTGAGTGAGGCGCAGCAGCGCCTCCTGGACGAGCGAATCCGACAGCATCAAGAGAACCCCGCCGATGTTGAGGATTGGGCGGCGGCACGAGACGATCTTCTCCGTGACCTGTGACGTATCAGCTGACCATCAGGCGCTAGGCGAAGGCGGACATCCGGGAGGCGGCCCGCTGGCACGAACGACAGCGCCCTGGTCTCGGCCGTGCGTTCCTGCACCAGATCGACGTGCTTCTCGGCAGGATTCGGGAGGACCCGCTGCAGCATCAGGTCGTTTACCGCAGCGTTCGCCGAGCCATCCCACGCAGGTTCCCCTACGGCCTTTTCTACCGTATCGACGGATCGGCTGTTCTCGTGTTTGCGGTGGTGCATCTGCATCGCGACCCCTCCACATGAGGAAGGCCAATGAACGAGAGAAAGCACGCATCGCGCGGCTCCTTGAAGTCTGAGCTTGCGCGCGTCGATGCTTATTCGGTGAAACCCGAGGAGTATAAAGAGCTGCCTGAGTTGACCGACGAAATGCTTGCCCGCGCGACGATCAACAAGGGCGGTCGGCCCCTGTCGCTGAATCCGCGGAGATTGATCTCTCTGCGCCTGCCCGCTGACGTCATCGAACGCTGGAGGGCAACCGGGCCTGGGTGGCAAACCCGCATGGCTGAGCGGCTGAGCAAGGTTCGCTGAAGAAACCTAACAAGCCGTTCCACCTGACGTCGGCCCTCACTCCCTTCGGTCGCTCGGTTCGCCACAGGTGATCGGCCGCGTTATGCCTACAGTGGTGGCTTGCCGTGGGTGCGACCGCAAGGGAGAATAGCTGCATGAAGAACGTGCTCGACGACATCCTCACCCTCAGCGTTGCCGAACGGATGCAGTTGGTCGAGGACATCTGGGACAGCATCGCAGCCACGCCGGAGGCGGTGCCAGTCACGGACGCTCAGCGGAAAGAGCTCGCGAGACGGAAGCGCGCACACCAGCGTAACCTTGCTGCAGCAAAGCCCTGGAAGGAGGTGCGGGCGAAGTTCGAGCGGCGTCGGTGACGCTTCGGCTCACCCCGGAGGCCGAGTCCGACGTCGATGCTACTCATGTGTGGTATGAAGAGTAGCGCATCGGCCTCGGGGAGGCGTTCTTTCGGGTTCTCGACGCTGCCGTCGCTTCGATTCAGCGGCATCCCGAAGGCTACCCACTCGTTGACCGGACGATGCGCCGCGCGTTGCTCCGTCGGTTTCCTTACGCAGTGTTCTTCGAGGTGGTCGGCACGGAGGTCATCGTGTACGGCATCCTTCATTGCGCGAGAGACCGAAGGCGTGGAGGCAGGCCGCGGCATGAGCACCCGATTGGAGGGATACCACGGTATGACCCGGGCCACGATCGTCGCTCCCGAGCCAAAAGCGGGCCGTCGTTTTCCGAGCGTGCTCCCGTGAACCCCACGACGAGCCGGCAGAACATCAATCTCCTGTTCCACATCAAGGGGGACGCGACCCCCACCGCGTCGTGCGTTGCGTGCGTGAGCAGGGCCGCACGCACGCCGCCGTGGAACACCCAGCATCGCAGTTCAACATCTAACGACAGCCCTTTCTCTGTCTGAACCGGTGAGGCCACTGCTGTCACCCTATGCTCTCGGCGGCCAGAACGTGAGCCTGATCTTCGGCCGATGACATCTCCCCGCCGTGTCGTCATCACCGGGATGGGGACGGTCAATGCCGCGACCGCCGGGGGCACGCCCGCTCTGGCCGGCGCCCTCGCGGGCGCGCAGTCGCCGATCCGCCCCGTCCGGGCCTTCGACGTCTCGGGCCTCCCGAGCCGCCTCGCGGCCGAGGTGGATGAGGGCGTCCTCGCGGGACTCGTGGACCGCGACGCCGCGCGGCGCCTCTCACGCATCTGCCGGCTCACCCTGGCCGCCTGCCGGCTGGCGGTCGGGGACGCGCGGATCGACGGCGGGCCGGCGCTCGGCCTCGTCGTCGGCACCGAGCACGGCGATTTCCGGTCGAGCGAGGAGTTCGCGGCCGGATTTCTCCGGCGCGGTGTGGCGGGGCTCTCGCCCCTGATCTTCCCCGGCACGGTGATGAACTCCATGGGCGCCGTCGCCGCCATCGAGATCGGGGCCAAGGGCCCCACCGTGACCCTGAACCAGGCGACCGTGGCGGGAGATCTCGCGATCGGCCGCGCCGCCGTGCTCATCCGCTCGGGACAGGCGGATGCCGTCGTCGCGGGGGGAGTGGACGAGATCTGCCCGCCGGTGTACCGGCGCCTCGCGGAGATGGGCGTGCTGTCTCCCATGGGTGGAGCGCTCCCCGAAGGCTGCCGCCCCTTCGCGGCCGACCACAACGGCCCCGTCCTCGGCGAGGGCGCGACCTTTCTCGTTCTCGAGGCTCTGGACATCGCTGCGGCGCGAGGGGCGACCATCCACGCCGAGGTGCTGGGGGCGCTCTGGGGGAATCTCCCCGTGGCTCCCCACACCGCGCCCCGCGCGCGCCGCGACCGGCGGTCTCCCGTTCTCCGCCTGCTCGCGCGGCTCGGACTGCCGCCCGAGGGCCTCGCGGCGTGCTACGGCGCGGGCAACGGCGATCCGGCTCTCGACGATTGGGAGATGGCCCTGCTCGCGGCCGATCTCCCGGCCGCGCCTGGACTGTCGCCGCCCCGCTCGCTGGCCATGCTCTTCGGCCAGCACGGCGGCCTCGGCGCCCTCCGCGTGGCGGCGGCGGCGCTCGAGGGCCGGCGCGGCAGCGCGGCTCCCACGCTCGTGCACGGGCTCGCGCGGGGCGGCTGCCGGACGGCCATCGTGGTGAGCCGCCCGGCATGAGCGACCACCTCATCCTCATCCCCGTCTTTGACGAGGCCCTCACCATCGAGGGCGTCGTCACGCGGGCGCGCCGTCACGGCGCGGTGCTCGTGATCGATGACGGCTCCTCAGACGAGAGCGCGGCGCTGGCCGCGCGCGGCGGAGCCGACGTGCTCAGGCTCGCGCGGCGGAGCGGCAAGGGCCAGGCGTTGCGGCGCGGCTTCGCCGAGGCGCTGGCGCGCGGGGCGGAGCGCGTGGTGACGCTCGACGGCGACGGGCAGCACGATCCGGACGAGATCCCGCGCCTTCTCCACGCGGCCGCATCATCCTCCGACGCGGTGGTGATCGGCGGCCGGCTCGGGCGCGGCGCCGCCGCGAACGGCGTGATCCCTGCCGGCAGGCTCTGCGCGATGCGGGTGGCCGGCTTCTTCATCGACTGGCTCACCGGGTGCCCCCTGACAGACACGCAGTCGGGGTTCCGCGTGTACCCGGTCCGTCTGCTGGAGACGATCGCGCCGCGCGGCGGAGGATTCGTGCTGGAGAGCGAGGTGTTGATCCGCGCCGCGGCCGGCGGCTGGCGGCTCGTCGAGACGCCGGTGACCGCGCGCCACTTCCCGGAGCGCCGGAGCCGATTCCGGCCCGTGCGCGACGGGGTCGCCGTGGGCGCCCTCCTCGCCGGAGAGATCCTGCACCGCTTTTGGCGCGAGGCCGCGCTCGGCGCCGCGGCGCTGTTGCGCCCGTTCACCGCCGCGCGACGGCGGCCGCGTCATCGCGAGCTGGCCGAGATCACGGCTCCCTATCGCGGCCACCCCGCGGCCTGCGCCACGGCGATGGGGTTGTTCTTCGTCCACCGCACGGCGGCGACCTGGCGCGACTGGTGGGGGGATCCCCGGGCTCGCGCCTTCCGCGCTGTTGGCGTCGCCGCCGCGCTGACGCCCGTGCTCCTGGCGCTGGCCCTCCTCCGCCCGGGGCTCCGCCGGATCGGTCTCGATCTCCTCGGGCCGTTCGTCCGCGCGGTCTACTCGCAGGAGCGCCTGGCGCGGGCGCTCGCGCCTCAGGCGGCGGCCGCGGAGGTGGTGGCATGGCGGGAGCGATGATGGGCGCCGACTACGACGTGCTCGTGGTGGGCGGGGGGCCCGGCGGCGCCACCACCGCCACCTTCCTCGCGCGCGGAGGGCTGTCGGTGGCCATCGCGGAGCGCGAGGCCTTCCCCCGCTTCCGCGTGGGCGAGTCGCTCGTGCCCAACTGCATGCCCATCCTCGATCGCCTCGGCGTGCTCGACCGGATCAAGGCGCACGGCTTCCAGCCGAAGTTCGGCGTCACCTTCCACGATCAGGAGCTGGATCTCGAGCACAGCTTCTCCTTCCGGGAGGGGCGGCCCTGGCCGTCCTTCACCTTCGATGTCCACCGGGCGGAGTTCGACGAGATCCTCCTGGACCACGCCGCGAAGGAGCCGGGGGTGACGCGTTTCCAGCCGGCCACGGTGGAGAAGGTCGCCTTCGACGCCGGCGGGGTGACCGCGCGGCTCTCCGATGCCGAGGGCGAGCGCGAGCTGCGGGCCCGTTTCCTGGTGGACGCCAGCGGGCGCGATGCCTTCCTCACCTCACGCCAGGGCCGCCGTCGGCCGATGCCGGGGCTCGGCAAGGTGGCGCTCTTCGCCTACTACCGCGGCGCGCACCGCTGGCCGGGACGCGAGGAGGGCAATGTCCGCATCTTCATCTTTCCCGAGGGCTGGTTCTGGTGGATCCCGCTTGCCCACGACGAGACGAGCGTGGGCTGCGTGCTCCACTCGCGGGTCGTGCGCGCCTGGGAGGGGACGCCCGCCGCGCTCTTCCAGGCCGAGATCTCGCGCTGCCACCGGGTGCGCGAGGGCCTCGCGGGTGCGCAGGCCGCCACGCCGGTGTACACGGCCGCCAACTTCGCCTACACCGTGGAGCCGGTGGTGGGGAGCCGCTTCCTCTGCGTCGGCGACTCGGTGGCCTTCGTGGACCCGATCTTCTCGGCGGGCGTCTTCCTCGCCATGGCGTCGGGGGAGCTGGCGGCGCGCGAGATCCTCGGCGCCTTCCGGGAGGGCCGCTTCGAGGCGCGGCGCTTCGCCCCCTACGAGCGCGCGTGCCACCGCGGGATGAAGCCCTTCATCCGTTTCATCGAACACTTCTACGACCCGCTGTTCCTCGAGATCTTCCTCAAGCCGAAGGACCTCTTCGGCATGGTGGACGCCGTCACCTTTGTGCTGGCGGGCGGCGCCTTCCGCCGGATCCCGCTCCGCCTGCGGCTGGCGCTCGGGACCTTCTTCGCCGTGGTGCGCGTGACGCGCTGGGCGCGCCGCCGCCGCGGCCCGTCGCCGGAGTCGCGCCTCGAATGGTGATCGGCGCCGCGTGGGGGCTGTCAGAGGGCGGGGGCCGGGGGGCTGCTCCGAATCCCCGTGGGGGTCCGTGGGTGAGGGGTGGCCCCCCGGCCCCCGCCCTCGGCGTGAGGAGCTGATGCTGCGCGCGCTCTGGCCCCGCGGCTACCTCTTCACCGTCCTCGGCATCGCCGTCGGCATGGCGGGGCTCGTCTCCCTCGGCGCCATGGCGGAGCGGATCACGCGCTTCATCGACGGCGGCGACCGCTTCGTCCTCGGCCAGATCTCGGTGGCCGGCGAGGGGATGGGCATGGGCACCGGCTTCACGGCCGGCGGGCTCCTGCCGGCGGCGAAGATCGCCGAGATCGCGCATGTGCCCGGCGTGGCGGCGGTGCAGGCCCAGGTGATGCTCCCGCTCAGCACGACCACCTCCCACTTCCTCACGCTCACCCAGGAGCTGATCCTCGGCATGGACCTCTCGGTGCCCATGCCCAACCGCCACTACCGCGAGCTGCCCGTGCGGGCCGGGCGCTTCCTGCGTCCGGACGACCGGCGGGCCGTCGTGGTGGGCGCCGACTTCGCCGCCTCGCGGGGGCTCGCCGTGGGCGGGACCCTCCCCCTCGGGAGCCTGCCGTTCACGGTGATCGGCGTGCTGGACAAGACGCTCACCGCCCCCGATCGCTTCGCCATCGTGTCCATCGAGGATGCGCGCGACCTGTGGCTGCGCCGCGATCCGCTCCTCGTCCAGGTCTTTGGCTCGGGCGCGGGTGGCCTGGGACGGCGCGACCTCAACTCGGGCGCCGCGGTGGGCTGGGCCCCCGGCGTCGACCCGGACATCCTCGCGCGCCGTCTCCAGGCCGAGGTGCGCGGGGTGAACGTCACGATTCCGGGGGAGCTGTCCCGGCTCCTCAGGACCTCGACGGCCTTCTTCTCCGCGCTCCTCTTCGGCCTCGGCGCGCTCGGGCTGGTGATCGGGGGGCTGTCGCTCTCCAACACCGTGACGGCCGCGGTGTTCGAGCGCATCCGTGACTTCGGCATCAAGCGAGCGCTGGGGGCCACGGACCTGCAGCTCCTCGGAGAGGTCCTGGGCGAGGCCCTGCGGGTGAGCGTGGGCGGCTGTGCAGGCGGCGTGGCGCTGGCGCTCGCGCTCGGCTTCTCGGTGGACGCGCGCGTGTTCCGCGAGGGGCAGCAGCTCTTCCTCTTCTCCCCGCGGCTCCTCGTCTTCGCGCTGGGCTTCGCCCTCCTGCTGGGCACGCTGGCGGCCGGCTACGCCACGCTCCGCATCGCGCGCCTGTCACCCGCCGAAGCCATCCGGCGCGGGAGCTGAGCGTGCTCCTCCGCGCGGTGGGGCTCGCGAAATCCTATCGGGGCGCCGGCGCCGAGCCGATCCCCGTGCTCCGGGGGTTGGACCTCGAGGTCAAGGCCGGGGAGATCGCGGCCATCGTGGGGGTCTCCGGGTCGGGCAAGTCCACGCTGCTCAGCGTGCTTGGCCTGCTGGAGCCCGCGGATGGCGGCGAGATCTGGCTCGACAGCGAGCGGGTGAGTCACCTGGGCCGGCGCGCTCAGGCCCGCATGCGCGGCGCCCGCATCGGCTACGTCTTTCAGTCGTTCCTGCTGATCTCGAGGCTCACGGCGTGGGAGAATGTCCTGCTGGCGGCCCGCTACGTCGGCCGGGACCGGCGGGAGGCCGAGCAGGAGGCGCTCCGGCTGATGGAGCGGCTCGACGTTCTCCACCGCCGGGGGCATTACCCGGCGCAGCTCTCCGGCGGCGAGCAGCAGCGCGTCGCCTTCTGCCGGGCGGTGCTGAACTGTCCGCCCCTCTTGCTGGCGGACGAGCCAACGGGCAATCTGGACGCGGATCACGCGCGCGAGATCCTGGGAGAGATCCGGGCGCAGGCCCGCGAGCGGGGGACGACGGTGATCCTGGTGACACACCGGGCCGAGGCCGCCGCCGAAGCCGATCATGTGC
>JACOVB010000167.1 GCA_016177555.1 Candidatus Rokuibacteriota bacterium | reverse complement strand
TCGGCGCCGGACGCGACCACCTCGATCTCACGTCCGTCGTCGAGCTGGACGACGTAGTGGTGGGCCTGCCCCGCGAAGGCGTGGAAGACGACGGTGGCCGGGAAGCGATTGGGCAGCGACGTGCCGACGCCGGCCGGCACCAGCCGGATGCTCTCTGGCCGCACCGCCGCCTGCACCCGCTGTCCCGGCGCCAGCCCCTCGCGGCTGACCGCCCGGACCGTCAGCCCTCCGTCGAAGGCGACGACGACCTCGCCCCCGTCGCGCTCCGCCACGACGCCCGCGAGAAAGTTTGCGCGCCCGAGGAATCGCGCGACGAACGGTGTCGCCGGGCTCCGGTACACCTCCTCCGGCCGCCCCACCTGCTCAACGCGCCCCCGGTCCACCACCGCCACGCGGTCCGAGAGCATCAGCGCCTCCGCCTGGTCGTGGGTGACGAAGATCATCGTCGTCCCCAGGCTTTCTTGAAGTCGCTTCAGCTCCACTCGCATCTCGTCGCGCAGGAGCGCGTCGAGGTTGGAAAGTGGCTCGTCGAGGAGGAGCACGCGCGGCTCGGTGACGAGGGCACGGGCCAGGGCCACGCGCTGCTGCTGCCCACCGGAGAGCTCGTGCGGGTGGCGGGCGCCGAGCGGGCCCAGGCGCACCAGCTCGAGCATGCGCTCCACGCGCGGGCGCAGCGCGGTCTCCCCGACCCCACGGCGCCGGAGGCCGAAGGCCACGTTCTCGAACACCGTCATGTGGGGGAAGAGCGCGTACGACTGGAAGACGAGGCCGAGGTTACGGCGGTGGACGGGGACACGCGTGATGTCCTCGCCCGCGAGCACGACCTGGCCGCCGTCGGGCTCGGCGAGCCCCGCCACCATGCGAAGGATGGTGCTCTTGCCGCAGCCCGACGGTCCCAGGAGCGAGAGGAACTCGCCCGGCGCCGCGTCCAGTGAGACGTCGTCGACGGCGACCACGGCGCCGAAGGTCTTGCGGAGCCGGCGCAGGCTCAGCGCCGGCGGGCGCGCGACACTCACCGCCGCCAGCGCCGCGCTCCCGCGGGCGTCACCGCGTGATCTCGCGCCCCCAGCGCTCCGCCCACTCGGGGAGCTTCTTGGCGAGCACGTCGGTGTCGGGGAAGTACATGCGCTCGACGTTCTCGCCGTAGGGCAAGAGCTTCGCCAGGTCAGGAGGGAGCTTCACCTTCTTGTTGCTGGGGCCGGCGAACTGGGTCTGCGCGTAGCAGAGCTGTCCCTCCGGGGAGAGCAGGACGGAGATGTACTTCTCGGCCAGCGCCTTCTTCTGGCTTCCCTTCGGGATGGAGACGGTCGGCACGATCCCGATCGCGCCCTCCTTCGGGTAGGCCGCCGCCACGGGCACGCCCTTGGATGCGGCGGCGCCCGTCCGGTCCGTGTACCAGACGGCGATGGCGATGTCGCCGCGCTCGAAGAGCGGGATGAGCTGGTCGGGCTGCGTGTACATCATCTGCACGTTCGGCTTCAGCTTCTTGATGGCCCCGAAGCCCGGGTCGATGTTCTCGAGCGAGCCGCCGTTGAGCCGCGCCGCCGCGATGAGGAACTGCTGCCCCGACGTCCCCGAGATGTCGGGGATCGCGAGCTTGCCCTTGTACTCCGGCTTCCAGAGGTCGGCCCACGAGGTGGGCGGCGTCTTCACCAGCGTCGTGTTATAGGCGATCGTCGTGCCCGCGAACATCAGCGAGACCCACTGGTTGCCTGGGTCCTTCGAGACGTCGTAGAGGTCGTTCCAGTGCGCGATCTTGGCGGGCTCGAGCGGCTGGAGCAGGCCCTCCGCTTTCATCTGCTTGACGATCTGGCTGTCCATGTAGGTGACGTCGAACTCGGCGCGCCCGCCCGTGGCGCGCAGCTTGGCCGCCGTCTGCACGGAGCTGCCGAGCACGTACTTCACGGTGGCGCCGGTGGCCTTCTCGAAGGGCGCGGCATGGCACTTCTTGGCGTTGTCCACGAAGGAGCCGCCGAAGATCGCCACGACCAGATCCTCCGCCGAGGCGGGGAGCGCAAGGGCGGCCGTCAGGAGCGCGGCCAGCAGGATGGAGCGGAGCGTCGTCATGATGGGTCTCCTCCGAAGCGCGTGGTGGGGTAATTATCCGGGAGCGGCCCGGATGGAGTCACCAAGCCCGTCCTCGCGTCATCGACGACGACGGTGCGGCTCGTCACGCCGGAAGACGCGCTCACCTTCGTCCTCTCTCTCACCGAAAACCCGCGGGCAACCAGATAGCACCACGAAGGCGGGTGAGTCAAGGCGGAAGTCGCCACGGGCGACGACGCCCCCCGCTCGCCCCGCAGCGGGGGGCCGCTCCGCGCGGACGGGCGCGTTCTCGTCACGCTCACGACGGCATGGCGGGACGGCACGGCCCATCTCCTCTGCGAGCCCATCGAATTCGTGGAGACGCGCGCGGCCCTCACGCCCCGCCCCTCCGCGACCGTGCTCCTCTCTCACGGCCTCCTCGCTCCGCATGCCCGCTGGCGCCGGCCGGTCGCCGGCCGCGGCCGCCCGCCAGATGAAGACACAGGCGTCGACCACGCCGAGTATCTCAGGTCCACGCCCACGCCCGGCTCGGCCGCCCTCGGGCCGCGGGCCCGACCCCGGGGACTCCGTTAATGATGGCTACGCTCTCGGCCGGCCCCTCCCGGGCGTCGATCGCCCGTCGAGCAGGATGCCCCAGACGGCGGGGTTGCGGAGGGACGACGCCTACGCGAGCTTGCGTAACGGCATGGCGCGCATGGCGGAACCGGCGAGGATCACGGCGGCCAGGATCAGGAACGCCGCCGTGATCGGCCGGGTCACGAAAATGCCGAGGTCGCCCCCGGACATCTCGAGCGAGGTCCGCAGCGTCTTCTCGAGCATCGGCCCGAGGATCAGCGCCAGCACGGCGGGGGCGAGCGGCCAGTCCAGCTTGCGGAAGACGTAGCCGAGAACCCCGAACAGCATCATCAGGCCCACGTCGAAGATGCTCTGCCGCGTGCTGTAGGCCCCCACGATGCAGAACAGCAGCACGCCGGCGTACAGGTACTGGTAGGGCACCTCCAGCAGCTTCGCCCAGAGACCGACGAGCGGCAGGTTGAGGATGATCAGGAAGATGTTGCCCACGTAAAAGCTCGCGATCACACCCCACACCAAGTCGGGATGCTCGCGAAAGAGCAGCGGGCCTGGCGTGATGCCGTTGATTGTGAACGCCCCCATGAGCACCGCCAGCGTGGGAGACCCCGGGATCCCGAGCGC
>JACOVB010000163.1 GCA_016177555.1 Candidatus Rokuibacteriota bacterium | reverse complement strand
GCGCGATCCTGTCCGACATCAAGATGCCCGAGCTCGACGGGCCGGGGCTCTACCGGGAGCTGGAGCGCCGCCATCCCGACCTTGCCAGTCGGGTGATCTTCCTGACGGGGGACAGGCTCGCGCCGGGCACGGCAGAGTTCCTGGGCCGGACGGGAGCCCCCGTCTTGACCAAGCCTTTCAGGGTGAGGAGGTGATCCGGGTGGTCCAGCGGGTTCTGCAGAGGGCACGCGGTAACCCTTCTTGCCATCCAGGCGCGCGGCGGCGCGCACCGCCTCGGCATTGAGCGCGAGCCGGCCCCCCGGGCCGCGGGTGAGGGGGCGGCCGTAGCGCGCCGCCGCGCGCCAGTTCGCAGGCGCGCTTGGAATGCTCGGCGGCGTCGGGATCCAACCGCGCCAACTTCGCCTTCAGGGCCGTCAGGATCTCCTCGCGATGATGGCGCTGCCGCTCGGCCTCCTGCTGGTTGCGGCAGACGATGTAGCGTCGCCGCCGCTCCCTCGTGCCGACCACCACCTCTTTGACCTCGCTCGTCGTATCCCAGAAGATGAGGCCGACATCGGCGTTGAACAGGTCGGCGGTGCGGAAGAAGACCTCGCGTTCGAGGGCGGCGCTGTGCGTGTCGAGGAGATCCAGGGCGCAGTGGCGCCTCGCGCTGCTCGGCGTCCGCGCGGCCGAAGCTGTGAATGATGTGGGCCGTGGGGTGGCGCTTGGCGGGGTCCCAGCGGGTCTCCGCGAGCCGGTCGTACCCGGCGACCGACCCCTCGCTGATTGCGGCGGCGGGTGACGCGCAAGTACATGCCTACATCTATCGGTGAGCGTTCGCAGGCCACCTTCCGCAACGGCATTTGGCCAGGCTGCAAGGAGAAGATCGTGAAGCCGGAGCTGGAGCGCTGGCGGAGGGAGCAGGGCGAGAAGTCCTGATCGGCGCGGGGCCGATCGTGGGGCGAGCCCCGAATCCCGCGCGCCTGTTGTTGCCGAGATGACCGTGCTCTGTGCGATCGTCAGCGAGAGTCGCTCGCTCCCCGGCGGGTGGTGGAGCGGGCGCTGCAGGCCCCTTCTCGGCGCGGGCGACGAGGCGAAGGAGCGCGGGCTATACTGTGAGCGAGGCTTCCGATGCCATCGATCCCTCGTCCATCGTCTCGGGCCCTGCAGGCGCCTTCCGCCCGCTCCTGCCAGACGCGATCATGCCCGCGACGCTCCCTTCTGTGATCGTCGAGTCTCGGCCGGCCGGCGCCCTCCTGGTGGTGGAGAGGCTGCGCCGGGTCGTTCACCGCGTGCTCGGGCAGGTCCGGAGGGAGGGATGACGGGACCGCCACCGCCTGCCGTCCACTTCCTCCCTGTCCTGATGGGGGTTGCCGGGTATCTCGCCCTCCACCACCTCTGGATCTGGCTCGGGCGGCGCAGCGAGCCTGTGTACCTGTGGGTGGCCGCGTGGAGCACTACCAGCCTCCTCTACCTCGCGAGCCACTACATCCAGGTGGCCTATGACCGGCCGGAGCCCGCCGTCCTGGGCGGGCGATTGGCCTGGACGAGCGCCATCGCGCTGATCTTCGTCATGATCGGCCTCAGCCATGCCCTGGCGGGCGTCCGACCTTCGCGCCCCTTCATGGGGACTGTGGCCGCTGGCTGTGCGGGCCTCCTGCTGGTTCTCTGGCTCACCGAGGTCTTCGTCACCGGCCGGGCCTACGCCCGCACCGATCTCCTCGGTTATGGGTCCCTGGCGCCCGTGCCCGGCCCCTTCATGCCGATGCTGGCCCCGCTCGTCCTGCTGGTGTTCGTGTACGCCTGGCAGACGCTCGGTCGCGGGCAGATGGACCCGCGTGAGCGGCGGGTCATCCAGGTCGCCTTCATCGTCTATGGGCTGTTCGCCCTCAACGACGTGCTGCACGCAGCCCGCGTGATCCAGAGCATCCGCGTCTTCGACTACGCCTTCGTCGCCGTCGGCATGGGCCTCACCTACATGCTGGTGGGGCGCTACACCCGGCTCTACGACCACCTCGAGGAGGAGGTCGTCGCCCGCACGACGGCGCTCACGGACCAGCAGCGGGCAACGGCGGCGCTGGCGACGCTCACGCAGAGCCTGACGGCGACCTTGAGCCTGGAGGAGGTGCTGGACCGCATCGTGCGGGCGGCCGTGGAGCTCTTCGGCTCGAGCGTCTCCCGGCTCTGGCTCGTGGAGGAGGGCGGCGATGGGCTCTCGCTCCGCGCTCATGCCGGGGCGATCACCGACGTCACCGGGATCACGCGGCTCCAGGCCGGCGAGGGGCTCGTGGGCCGCATCGTCGCCACTCGATCCCCGCTCGTCGTCCGGGACCTGGGCGACGACTCGCGGCCGCTGAACCTCGCGCGGCTCCGGGCCGAGGGCGCGGTGTCCTTCGCGGGGGTGCCGCTCATGCTGGGCAGCCAGATCCTCGGCGCTCTCGGCGTCGCGACCCGGACGCCTCGGGACTTCGGCGAGGAGGACCTGAGCCTGCTGCAGTCGCTGGCCACCCACGCGGCCATCGCCATCGAGAACGCGCGCCTCCACGAGGAGATCCATCAGCGGCTTCGCGAGTCCGAGACCCTGCTGAACGTGAGCCAGGCGCTCGCCGAGACGGCGGATCTCACGGAGACGGTTCGTCGCGTGGCGAGGGAGACGGCGCGCGCGCTCGGAGCCGACATGGTGGGCATGTACCTGGTCGATCGGCAAGAATTCGTTCTGCGGCCCATCGCCGGCTACCACATCCCCAGGGATCTCCTCGCCGTGTTCATGCAATTCCCCTTCCCCCTCAAGGGGCATCGCGCCATCGAGGAGGCGCGGGACACCGGGCAGCCGGTGTGGACCAGCGATGCCGAGACCGATCCCCGGGTCGACCGCGAGAGCTGGAAGCGATTCCCTCACCGCTCCTCGGTGTTCGTTCCCATGGGGAGCGGGGAGGGGCTGCTCGGGGGCATCTTCGCGGTGTGGTGGGAGCAGCGCCGGGAGCCGACCCCCGACGACCTGCGGCTGGCGCTCGCCATCGGCCGCCACGCGACGGCGATCATCGAGAAGGCGCGCCTTCACGAGGCGCTCGGCCGGCGGCTCGATCGAGTGCAGACCCTCACCCGGCTCAACCGGGTCCTCTCCTCGTCGCTGGAGCGCGACCGCGTGCTGGCCGAGATCGCCCGCGCCGCGGCGCAGCTCATGGATGTCCCCGTGGCCTCCATCTGGCTCGCCGACGAGGTGGCGGGGCGCCTCGATCTCGTCGGCTTCTCCGACCCGGCAGTGGAGGCCGATTTTCCGACCAGGAGCATCGGCTTCGATCAGGGCGTGTTTGGCTGGGTGGCCACTCACCGGCGCCCGCTGAACATTCCCGATGCATTTGCTGACGGGCGGTTCGTGGCCCTGGACTGGTGGCGGGCCCACGGGCTCAAGAGCTTCTATGGCGTGCCCGTCGTCCACGAGGGGTCGCTCCTGGCCTTGCTGGCGCTGAACGGCCGCACGCCGTTCCATCTTGACGCCGAGGACGAGAGCCTCCTTGGGGCCTTCGTGGCCCAGGCAGCCGTGGCCATCCAGAACGCCTCCCTATACGAAGCGCAGGGACAGGCGCGGCGCTCGGCCGAGCTGGCGCTGGCCCAGGTCAAGCAGCTCCAGGGCATGCTCCCCATCTGTGCCTACTGCAAGAAGATCCGCGACGACAGCAACTACTGGCAGACCGTCGAGGCCTATATCGGCGAGCGCTCGGAGGCGACGTTCAGCCACGGCATCTGCCCCGAGTGCAAGGAGAAGATCGTGAAGCCGGAGATGGAGCGCTGGCGGAGAGAGCAGGGCGAGCCGTCCTGATCGACGCGGGGCTGAGCCCCTGAGGCAGGCCCTCGAGGGTGACGTCGGCCTCGAAGGCCTGCCGGGACTCGCGACGGGCGGCTACCGTTCCGGCGGCGGCGGCGGGGCCGCTGGCGGCGGGGGCGGCGCGCTCGGGATCCACACCCACTGATAGGCGTAGCGG
>JACOVB010000055.1 GCA_016177555.1 Candidatus Rokuibacteriota bacterium | reverse complement strand
GTCTCGGCTTCGAGCTCGCGGTAGAGCCGGGCACTGTAGCGGATGAGCTGGGTGAGATTGCTCGAGGACCGGAGCTGCCCCACGAGCCCGGCGGCGTGCCAGGTGGTGCCGCCGCTGAGCCTCCCCTGCTCGAGCAGGACCACGTCGCGCCAGCCGAGCTTCGTCAGATGATAGGCGATGCTGCACCCGACGATGCCGCCGCCGATGATCACCACCCGCGCGTGTCCGGGCACGCTCGCGGTCATCGCGCTCCTCTCATGGGCTGTCAGGGGGGCGCCGCGCCACGAAGAAGAAGCCCTTCGCGCTCATGACCGGCTCGCCCGAGGCGTCCACGCCCGAGATCAGGAAATGGACGCGACCCCGGTCGGGCCGGCTCCGGGACTCTGCCACCTCGATGACCTCGGCGCGCGCCGTGATCACCTCGCCCGCGCGCACCGGCTTGTGCCAATCGTATCAGCGGGCGATGGGCAGATCCTCGCGGTTGCCCCACTCGGACCAGGAGCGGTCGTACCCGACGACGTGCGGGTAGCCGAGGAGACGCAGCACGAAGTACGAGTGGGAGGCGCGGTGCTGGGTCTGGCAGTAGGTCACGACGGTCTTGTCCGGCGTGATCCCCCTGGCGACGTACAGGGTGCGCAACGCGGCGAGGGGCTTGAACGTGCCGTCGGACCTCAGGTGTTCGGTCCAGTCGACATTGACGGCTCCGGGGATGTGACCACCCCGCCGGGCCCGCAATTCCCGCCCCGAATACTCCGCCGGGTTGCGGGCGTCCACGACCGCCAGGCTCGGGTCGTTCAGCCGGCTGAGAAGCTGCTCGGCCGAGACGACACGATCGGCGCGCAGCGCCGGCACGTACCCCGCCGCGCGAATCACGGGGAGGTCCCGGGTCACACCGAGCCCCGCGCGCCGCCAGGCCTGGGCGCCGCCGTCGAGGATGGCGGCGCGGCGGTGGCCGAAGACCTCGAGGGTGAAGAAGAGTCGCGAGGCGTGCAGCCCTCCGGCATCGTCGTAGATGACGACCTCGCTGTCGGGGCCGATGCCGAGCCGGCCGAGGAGCCGGACGCCCTCGTCATGGGTGGGGAGCCGGTAGCCGCCTGACGGCACGGCGATCCGCGAGTCGTTGACGTTGAGGTAGACGGCGCCGGGAATATGTCCCTTCCGGTACTCCTCGGGCTCCGTGACCATGTCCACGATGCGCACGCGGGAATCGGCAAGCCGCCCCGCGAGCCACCGCGCGTCCACCAGGAGGGGGTGCCCGTCGGCCCACACCGGGGGCGGGCCGCCGAGGACGGCAGCGAGTCCGAGCAGGGATGCGAGGGAGATCCATCTCACGGCCACCGAGTATACGCCTCGAGGTGAACGGTCAGGCCCAGTCGCCGACGAAGGGCGAGTGGTAGCGGCCCGACATCGCGAGCAGCGCCGCCTCGGCAGGAGCCTCGAGCGCCTGGAACCGTTCGGCCGCCTCGAGCACTCGGGGCAGCACGGTCACGTCTCCCACGCTGCAGAGCGTGGTCACCGGCCGCGACAGCACGAAGGCGACGGCCTGGTCGATGATGGCCTGGTCGGTGAAGGGCTCGTACCAGGTGGTGTGAGTTCTCGGGCGGTCCCCCCACGGGTCTCTGGCCACGGTCTTGATGATATGCACGCCGACGTCGCGCCGGCGGCACTCCTCGAGCAAAGCCTGGGCGTCCTCCCGGTAGCGCGGCTCGGCCCAGAGCACGAAGTTGAGCGGGAACATGACGGTGTCGAAATCGAAGCGGCGGAGCGCCTCGAGGTGGGTCCGGGGCGCGTCGTGCGTGTGGCCGGTGATGCCGAGCCAGCGGACGCGCCCCGCCTCGCGCGCTTGCACGAGGGCTTCCAGCGCGCCACCGGGCGCCGTGCACTGGTCGAGCTCGTGGAGCTTGCCCACCGCGTGAAGCTGGTAGAGGTCGAGCCGGTCGGTGCCGAGCCGCTCGAGGGATCGGGAGAGCTCCGCGCTGGCCTCCTCTCGCGTCCGCTGCCCGGTCTTGCAGCCGAGAAAGATCCGGCTGCGGATACGCGCCATCCAGGGGCGGAGCCTCACCTCCGCCTCGCCGTAGCGCGGCGCCACGTCCACGTGATTGACCCCATGGGCCAGCGCCGTCTCGACGGCGCGGTCAGCCGTCTCCTGATCGACACGGCCGATGCCGGCCGCGCCGAAGGTCACCACCGTGCTCATGTGTCCGGTACGTCCGAGCCGCCTCCGCTCCATGCTCCGCCTCCTGGCTTGCGCTAGATCAGCGAGGCGATGGCCCGGCCGACCTCGGCCGTTCCCGCCTTGCCCCCGAGGTCGCGGGTGAGCACCATGCCCTCGTCCACCACGCGCTCGATGGTGGAGACGACGGCCGCCGCGGCGTCGGGATGCCCCAGGTGCTCGAGCATCATGGCGCCCGTCCAGATCTGCGCGATGGGGTTGGCGATGCCCTTGCCGGCGATGTCGGGAGCCGAGCCGTGCACGGGCTCGAACATGGAGGGGAACACCTTCTCCGGGTTGATGTTCCCGCCCGGCGCGATCCCGATGGAGCCGGCGATGGCGGGGCCCAGATCGGACAGGATGTCGCCGAAGAGGTTACTGGCGACGACCACGTCGAACCAGTCGGGGTGCTGGACGAAGTGGGCGGTCAGGATGTCGATGTGGTACTGGTCGGTGCGCACCGCCGGGTACTCCTTCGCCATGGCGGCAAAGCGCTCGTCCCAGTAGGGCATGCTGTGGATGATCCCGTTGGACTTGGTCGCCGAGGTCACGTGGCCCTTGGGGCGGGCCATGGCGCGCTCGAAGGCGTAGCGCATGACGCGGTCGCAGCCCTTGCGCGTGAACATCGCCGTCTGCACCGCCAGCTCCTCGGGCGTCCCGCCGTAGAGCCGCCCGCCGATCTCGGAGTACTCGCCCTCGTTGTTCTCGCGCACGATCAGCATGTCGATGTCGCCGGGGCCCCGGCCGCTGAGCGGCGAGCGCACGCCCTTGAGGAGCCGCACGGGGCGCAGGTTGATGTACTGCTGGAAGGTGCGCCGGATCGGGATGAGGAGCCCCCAGAGCGAGACGTGGTCCGGCACGCCGGGAAAGCCCACGGCCCCGAGGAAGATCGCCTCGAAGGCGCGGAGCTGGTCGAGGCCGTCCTCGGGCATCATGCGGCCCGTCCGCGCGTAGGTCTCACAGCTCCAGTCGAAGTGCGCCCACTCGAAGTCGAAGCCGAAGCGGCGGCCCGCCGCCTCCAGCACGCGGATGCCCTCGGGCACGACCTCCTTGCCGATCCCGTCGCCGGGAATCACCGCGACACGATGTCTCATGCTGTCCTCTCCTCACTCGGGCCTGCCGCTCACGCCCCCGAACTCCTGGCCCGGCCTCACCCTCGCCCGCGGCGGTATCGCCAGCGGCCCGCTCGCACCACACACCGCCCCGTGACGGCCCCGGGTATTCTACCCCGCGCCAGGCTCAGCCCGGCGCCGACATGAACGGGGCCATCCTGCGCCGCCCCCGCACTCCTTGACGGTGCCGCGTCAGCCGGAGCAGTATGGGACTCGGCCGGCCATGACGTCATCCGCCGGGTGGAGGCTCGCCGTGGAGGCTCGCCAGCAGCCGAAGGTCCCCGCTCGACCCGAGACCCCTGCGCGGAGCGGCCGCGCTCTGGGTCTCACGCACGCTCCGGCAGAGATCGAGGCACGCCGAGTGACCCGCCGCTCCGGAAAGCCTGACAGGGCCGCGCGATGATAGATCGCGATGCGGGATCGGCCGTGCCACCCGTGGGGACGCCGGAGGCGACCGGCGGCATCGACCAGACCCTCGACCTCGGCCGCCCGGCCGGCGAAGCCCTGAAGGACTTCCGGATCGTCGACAAGCTCGGCGAAGGCGGCATGGGCATCGTCTACAAGGCCCATCAGCTCAGCTTTGACCGCGACGTGGCGTTGAAGATCCTCCCGCCGCACATCGCCAGCGACAAGAGCTTCGTGGACCGCTTCATCCGCGAAGCGCGCATGTCGGTGAAGCTGGATCACCCCAACATCGTGCGCGGCGTCGCCGTCGGCGAAGAGCACGGGCTGCACTACTTCGCGATGGAGCTCGTCGATGGCCACAGCCTCGACCACTACCTGAAGAGCGCGGGCACGCTCTCGGTGGGCGACACGGTCAGGATCATTGCCGACGTCGCGCGGGCGCTGCACCATGCGCATTCGCGGAATATCCTGCACCGCGACATCAAGCCGGCGAACATCATGGTCACGCGTCAGGGCCAGGTGAAGCTGGCCGACCTCGGCCTCGCCAAGGTCATGGATGACGACAGTGGCCTGACACAGATCGGCCCGGGGGCCGGAACCCCGGCGTACATGCCGCTGGAGCAAGCCCGCAACGCCAAGGACGTGGATAACCGCAGCGACATCTACGCGCTGGGCGCCACCATGTACCATCTCTTGACCGGCCAGCGACCGTTCGCCGGCTCGACCGCCTACGAGGTGTTGAAGGCGAAGGAGCAGGGGAGATACGAGCCCGCCTCGAGGTGCAACCCCGAGGTGCCGGACGCGCTCGATCGGATCGTCGACACGGCGATGGCGTTGGACCCCGCGAGGCGGTACCAGGACGCCGCCGAGTTGATCGAGGCTCTCGAGGCCACCGGCCTCGCCCACGAGACGCTCGAGCTCGCCGGCCCGGGCGCGAGCGAGACGGCCACCTGCGTGCCGGCGCGCACGGCACGCTCGCAGCGCGGGACACGCCGGGTCGCCGGGCCGGCAGCCGGGCTGCCGTTCGGCTGGATCGCCGGCGGAGTGCTGGCCGTGGCCCTCATCGCCGGCGCCGCCGCATGGCAGCTCTCCCCGCGTACGCAAGGCGCCCCGGCGCGCGAGACGGCGTCGGCGCCCGCCACGCCGGGCGCCACGGCGCGGCGGGCGGACGCCGAGCCCGTGGACGTGATCATGGCGCGCGCGCTGGCGCAAGCGACCGGCGGCGAGGTGACGCAGGCGCGCAAGACGCTGGCGCAAGGCCTGCAAGACCACCCGGGCGACGCGCAGCTCCAACGGCCGCTGGCGGAGCTCGCCCAGGGGGTGTTGATCCTGTTCCAGTACCAGACACCGGAGGAGACCAGCCCCATCGTCCCCCTCTGGAGTGCGGACGGGGTCACGCTGACCCGGCGCGACAACTATCGCTTCGCGATGATTCCGGGGCGGGAGTGCTACGTCTACGCCTTTCAGCGGGATACGCGGCCGAGTGTGACGCGCCTCTTCCCCAACACGCGGTACTCGCCGCTGGGTAATCCCCTGGCATCGGGAACGCTCTCCTGGCTCCCCGACGATCCGGATATGAAGGGCCCGGCGTGGCTGCACCTCGATACCTCGGTGGGCGAGGAACGCGTGTTTTTCGTCGCCGTGACCAAGCGGTTGCGGGACGCGGAGGCCCTCGGTCAGCGGCTCGTGGGATCAACGGAGCGGGTCCGCCAGGAGCTGTCGCAGGACCTCGAGTCCTTCCTGCAAGGTGGGGGAACGCCTGGCGCCCCCTGCTTTGCGACGGCAGGCACCGTCCTGCAGAGCTTTGCGTTCAACCACAAGTAGCCTGCGTCCTGGGAAGGGGAGGAGACCATGCCCTCATTGATGAGCGCGCGAACGGTCCGGCACACCCTGTGGCTCGCCGTCGCCGTCGCGGTCGTGTGGCTTCCCGTGGCCACACCCGCGCAGGAGAAGAAGGGCCCGTCTACCGAGGACATCCTGAAGAGCTTGCTCGGCGGCAGCGGCGAACCGCAGATCCAAACCCGCGGGATCGGACGGGTCAAGGCCCAGCCGCGGGCCGATCAACCGGCCGCCGCGGCGAGCGGTGGCCGCATCGCGGTGCCGATCCAGTTCACGTACAACTCGGCGGAGATCACGTCGGAGTCGTTCGACCAGCTGGGCTCGGTTGCGGAGGCCTTGAGCGACCCTCGGCTGCAGGCCACCCGCATTCTGGTGGAAGGGCACACCGATAGCCAGGGATCCGACGCGTACAACCAGTGGCTGTCGGAGCGCCGCGCCGAGGCGGTCAGACGGTTCCTCGTCGAGAAGGGACACGTGCCGGCCGCACGCCTCGACGCCCGCGGCTACGGAAAGAGCCGGCCGTTGCCCGCCGTGTCGCAGGACACCGAAGAGGGCCGGGCGCTGAACCGGCGTGTCGAGCTCGTCAACCTCGGCCGTGACCGCATCGCCGAGGCCGGCCGCCCACGGGACGCGCGGCCGACCGTTGCCGTCCAGCCGGATCTCCAGGTGAGCGTCGTCGTCATCTACAAGCGCGCGGGCGAGAGCCGTACCCTGGCGGCGGGCGGCGAGCTCACGCCGAACGACCACTACCGCGTCACCTTCACGCCCAGCGAGAACAGCTACGTCTACGTGTACCAGATCGATGCGAAAGGGAAGGCGCTGCGGATCTTCCCGAACGCCGAATCCGTGAAGGCCACGAATCCGGTCACGGCCCAGCACGCCTACAAGATTCCGCCGGAAGGACAGTGGTTCGCGCTCGACCAAGAGCCGGGGGACGAGGAGATCGTCGTGGTGGCGGCCCGCAACGAGCTGCCGGATGCCACGGCGATCGCGATCCGGCGACGGGGGCCGGGCCTCACCGTCCTGACGCGAGGCCCGGCGGCCGATGCCCGCGCCGACGTGGCGCCCGAGCTGCCGCCGGGTGTGTTCTCGTACCGGTTGCCGTTCAAGCATCGGTAGGGCGGCGGCC
>JACOVB010000047.1 GCA_016177555.1 Candidatus Rokuibacteriota bacterium | reverse complement strand
TAGGTGGCGGTGACCTGGTGACTGGCGCGCAGCTCGGCGGGCGTCCCCGCGAAGACGATGGTCCCGTGGTCGATGACGGAGACGCGGTCCGCGAGCGAGAGCGCCATCTCGGCGTTCTGCTCGACCAGCAGCATGGCGTGCCTTCTGCAATCACGCTGCCGAAATGCATCACCGAGATCCGATCGGGAATGGGTGCGCGTCCGCGCGAGGTCGGCCACCGGCGCGGGATCGGCAGGCCCGAGCAGCACCTGCCGGGAGACCGGTTGTTTCGTCCGCGGATCCCACACGAAGGCTGCATCGAGTGCGGGCGGGCGGGCTGCCCCGACTGCGCGGTGCTGATGGAGTCGGCGTGGTACTGCGCCCGCTGCGCGGAGTCGCTGCTCGAAGCGCCCGCCCCGTCGCCCCGGGGTGCGCGCCTGTACGTTGAGCGTGCGGCCGAGAGCGCCAACGAAACAGATGGGCCCTTTTCAGCAACCTGCTAAGCCGAGGGCGCGGGGCTCCCCGCCGGCACCTGGTAGAGGTACTCTCGCAGGTGCCGGACCTCCTCGTCCCTGTCGTGGATGGCCGCGCGCGTCAGGTCCCGGACCGAGATCATGGACAGCATCCTGGACCCGCTCGTCACGAGCAGGTGGCGGATGCCGGCCTCGTCCATCGCGCGCATGGCGGACTCGTAGTCCATCTCCGCGTCGGCCGTGATCACGCACCCTGTCATGACGTCGCCGAGCGGCGTCCGGGCTTGGTCGAGGCCTTGATACAGCACGCGCCGGACCACGTCGCGCTCAGAGAAGACGCCCGCGAGCCGGCTGCCGTCCAGCACGATCACGATGCCGACATTGTGATCGGCCATGAGCCGGACCGCCTCCGACACCATGGCCGTCTTCTGCACCGTGAAGAGAAAGCCGGATTGCATGATGTCACGCAGCGTCTTCATCGCTCGGCCTCCTCTGGATTGCAGGGCTTGACACCGTAGCGGTCGAGGCCGCCAGCGTCACAGCGGGCTCCTCGGGGATCCGGGACAGCTCCCCCAGGAGCAGCCCGGCCCACCGGTAGATGTTGTGCTCCCGCACCGTCTGGCGCATGCGGCCCATGCGGGCGCGCTGCTCATCGCCCGGCATCTCGACCGCGCGGCGGATGGCGTCGGCCACGCCGTCGAGATCATAGGGATTGACGAGCAGCGCGTCGCGAAGCTCCGACGACGCCCCCGTGAACTTGCTGAGGATGAGCGCGCCCCCGCCCTCTCGGACGGAGACGAACTCCTTGGCAACCAGGTTCATGCCGTCGTGGAGCGACGTGACCATGCAGAAGTCGGCGTGCCGGTAGAAGGGCCAGATCTCCCTGTGATCGTGGTGCCGCTTGAGGTAGAGCACCGGCCGCCATTTCCTCGTGGCGAAGCGCGTGTTGACGTCACGCACGGCGGCGTCCACCTCGGCGTCGATCTCCTGGTAGCGCGCGATGCTCGAACGGCTCGGTGCCGCCAGCTGGACGAATACGAGGCGTTCCTGGTACTCGGGACAGCGCTCGAGGAACCGCCCGATGGCCCGGATGCGCTCGGGTAGACCCTTCGTGTAGTCGAGCCGCTCGACGCCGACCCCCAGGAACTCGCAGGAGATGCCGAGCTCGCGGAGGACGTCCGCGCGGGACATGTTCGGCGGGTTGGTGACGAAGGTGGGCGCCACGCTGATCGGAAACGGCTTGACGAGCGTCGTCCGCTGGCCCCGGGTGACGGCGAATTGCTCCCACTCGACGCGTGCCTCGATGGCGCGCTCGGCAGTTTCGAGGAAGTTGTTGCAGTAGTACTGCGTGTGGAAGCCGACGAGGTCGGCGCCGAGCATGCCCAGCAGCAGCTCCTGCTGCCACGGGCAGATGCCGAATGCCTCGGCATTGGGCCACGGTATATGCCAGAAGATCGCGACGCGGGCATCCGGACGCTCACGCTTGATGAGCGCCGGCAAAAGCGCGAAATGGTAGTCCTGGATCAGAATGAGCGGCGCGTCCACATCCGCCACTTCCTCGAGGATAGCCGCGGCGAACTTCTCGTTGACCGCCGTATAGTGCGCCCAGTCCTCGGGACGGAACTGCGGCCGGGTGTGGACGAGGTGGCAGAGGGGCCACAGCCCCTCGTTGGCGAAGCCGGCGTAGTAGCCCGCCTCCTCCTCCTTGGTGAGCCAGACCCGGCGCAGCGTGTAGCGAGGATCGTCCAGCGGCAGCCCGAGCCGGCCCGCCTCGTCCACCGTTTCGCGGTCTGCGTCGCCGCTGGCCTGCGCCACCCAGACGCCGCCGCAGGCGCGCATCACGGGCTCCATGGCCGTCACGAGGCCGGAGGCCGGGCGCTCCGACTGGATCCGCCCGTCGCGCCAGACGTGGCTCAGCGGCTCGCGGTTCGAGACCACGAAGAGCGGGGAGCCTCCCAGCCGCAGCTTGACGAACTGCTTGAGGCGCTCCTCGGTCCAGAGCGTCTCGCCCGACAGCCGGAGCGCCGCTTCCTCTTCCGCCGCCGCCTGCGCGCGGTGGAAGCTCTTCGCCAGGACCGAGACCTCGCGCGCCATGGGGCCGAAGAGCTTGGGACTCGAGAGCTCGAGCCCCCCTGCGGGACCGCCACGGCGAAGGGCCTTGGTCCAGCGGGCCATGTCGGCGAGCGGCCGCACGACGCTGATGCGCACGATCAGGAAGGCGATCGCGGAGAGCACGAGCACCAGGACGAGGAAGCGGATGCCGTTGTACCGCCAGAGCCGCCACTCGGCCTCGGCGAGCGGTCGGGCGTCGAGCACGACGAGAAGCGCCCCGACGGTCCGCTCGTCGCGCTGCACGGCGCTCGAGTAGACATAGGCGGGGCGGCCGCTCAGGCGCGTGAGACCGCGCCACGCCCCACCGGTATTCAGCGCCGTGATCACTTCCGGAGAGGCCTGCGCCGCCACGGGCGCGATCTCTGGCGTCGCGGCCAGGAGCGCCGCGAAGCGGTCGAAGAAGGCCAGGCCCTGGTCGGGCCGGCCGAACTTGACGAGGAGGCGCTCGATCGCGGGCCGGTTTCCCCTCGCGAGCGCCGGCTCCGCGGTCTCCTTCAGCGCTTCACCGAGCACGACGGCACGCCGCTCCAGGTCGGCGAGGAGGCGCTGACGCTCCTCGACGATCTGGAGATAGGTGAAGCCCCCGAAGACGGCGAGGGCGGCGAGCCAGATCGCGCCGACGAGCCGCGCCGCGACGCTCATGCCGCGCTCCGTGGGCCGGTGGCCGCGGCGAGCCGCTCGAGCAGCCGGTGCACGCCCTCCACGCCGTCGAACCGGTACGTCGCGCACGACGGGGCCTCGGCCGGCCCGACACGCACGGTGATCGCCTGACCCACGAGCTTTCCGAACGCCAGCTCGTCCGTCCAGTCGTCGCCCACATAGACTGAGAGCATCGGCCGCGGGAGCGAGCTGGCCGCCCACTCCCGGATCCTCAGCGCGCAGTGGCCCTTGCTCCAGCCGACCTGGGGCAGGATCTCGACGGCCTTGGTGCCGTGGAAGAGCTTGAGGCGCGCGCCCTGGCACTGGTTGATGGCCTGCGCCAGATCGGTTTCGAACTCCCGCCGCCCGTCGTCGGACATGTCACGGTAGTGGATGGTCATGCCGAACCGTTTTGTCTCGATCCGTATCCCGTCGATGCCCGAGGCCCGGCGCGCCAGCGCTTCGCCTACTGCCCGGACTGTCGGCTGCTGCGCGAGCGCCTCGGGATGACTGAAGGCGATGCCCGGACCGTCGATCACGAGACCGTGGCAGCCGGCGTAGACCGCGCCCGGCACCGCGACCCGCCGTCCGACGTCGCGAAGGTCACGGCCCGAGATCACGGCCAAACGCACGTGCGGCGCGCGAGCGAGTCCGGAGAGAAGCTCCCACACGGCCGGCTCGAGTTCCGCCTCGGCGGGATCGGGCACGTGAGGCGTGAGCGTGCCGTCGTAATCGGTCATGAAGAGCAGGCTACCCCCGCTGCTCACCCACGGGCAGAGCCAGTCCGTGAGAGCGTTGACGTCTTCCCTCAGATCCTTGTGCATGGCCTCTGGAGGGGCAAGGCGCGTGCCATCGTCGGGCCGCCATCGCTCAGCGGCAGGGGCCCATATACCGCGGACTTGGAGGCTCCAACCGGTCTGAGGTGGGGCGCAGCGGGTAAGAGTTACCTCACGGCGGGAACCGTTTACACAGCGCCCTGAGGCGCCGGGTCAGCGCGGGCGTCGGCTCAGCTCGTCCGCCAGAAGGTAGGCCTTGTCGGCCAGCGTGTAAGCGCGCTGGATGTCCTGCGCCTGCAACGCCTCGCGAGCCTTGTCGAGGAAGCTCTGGACGGTCCGCAGGCTGTCCTGCTGACCGGAAGCGAGCTTCGCCGGATCGATCTGGCGCAGGCGCTGCTCGGTCCCGTCGATGCGCTGCTGCGTCTCCGTGCGGAGCCTCTGCTCGTCGACAGCGCTCAGCACGGGCGACAGCACGGGCGGCGACACATCGGGAGCGGGCGTCGGCGCCGCGGGAGCCGGAGCGGGAGGGCGCGGCGCCCCGGGAGCGGGAGGCGCGGCGCGCGGCGCCGCCGGCGCCGGCGGGCGCGCGCCCCGCCGCGCGGACTCGTCGGGCTGTTCGGCCCCGGCGGGCGGGGTCGAAGGCGCGAACCAGCTCTTGATCGTCGCGCAGCCCGTGAGGCTCAGGCAGGCCGCGGCGAGCAGCAGCGCGAGTCTCACCGCGCCTCCCTGAACGGCAGCCTGACCGTCATGGTCGTGCCGCGCCCGAGCTCGCTCTGTACGTCGATCGAGCCGTCGTGCATCTGCACGATTCGGTAGACGACCGAGAGCCCGATGCCGGTCCCGTCGGACTTGGTCGTGTAGTACAGCGTGAAGATGCGCTCGACCTCTTCGGCCGGGATGCCCACGCCCTCGTCCGTCACCCCGAGGCAGAACGTGTGGCCGTCGAGCCGGGCGCCGACCGTGACGAAACCGCCCCGCGGCATGGCCTGGCAGGCGTTCTGGATGAGGTTGAGCAAGGCCTGCCGGAGAAGCTCTTCGTCGGCCTCGATGGCGGGCAGCCCCGGCGCCACCTCGACGGCAAAGTGGATCCCCTGGCTCTGCCACTCAGCCTCGACGAGCACGACGGCGCTCTGGACGAGCGTGGCGACGTCGATGGGCTTGAGCTCGAGTTCGTGCGGCCGCATAAAGCGCAGGAAGCCCTGCACGACGCGGTCGAGACGCCGGATCTCGCCGCCGATCACCTCCAGGCTCTGCTGCACCTCCTGGGGAGGCGCGTCCAGCCGCTCCTTCAGAAGCTCGAGATGGATCATCATCGCGTTGAGCGGGTTCTTGACCTCGTGGGCCACGCCCGAGGTCAGGCGGCCGAGCGCCGCCAGCCGCTTGGAGTAGCTCACGAGGGACTGGACGGTCGCGTGGGCGCGCTCGGAGAGCATGGCCACGCGATCCGCCTCGAGCTGCTGTCCCAGCCGCTGGAGCTCCGCGGACAGCTCCTGGAACTCGTCGTGCGCCACCCTGGATGGCGCGATCTCGAACTCGCCGCGGGCGAGCCGCCCGACCTCCCGCGTCAACGATCGGAGGGGCTTCAGCATCAGTCGCGCAAGGGCCCAGGCCACGAGCCAGGCCAGCGGCAGGGCCAGCCCGGCCAGCGTCAGGCTTTGGCGCAGCGCCGAGTTCAGCTCGCGCCTGAGGAGCGTCGTGCTCAGCCCCAGCCGGATGCTCCCGAAGGGCTCGCCGTCCAGGTTCATCGGCAGCATGACCTCGTACGTCTGCCCGGCGCGATAGAGGGTGAGAAAGCGCGAGACGGCATTCTCCTTCAGGAGGGCGTCGAGGCTTGGGTAGGCCGGCGCCACGGTCCCCTCCCGGAGCCGCTCCGTGTGGACGATGATCCACCCGGCGCGGTCGGCGATGAGCACGTACAGCAGGTGCGGCGAATAGCCGACGCTGGCGTCGAGGAGGCCGCGGAGCTCGCCGTCCCGCCGCAGCAATTCACTCGGATCCCGCCGCGACCCACGCAGGATCGAGCGGCTGCTCTGGGCGTAGATCTGCCGCGCCACCAGCGCGGCCTGGCGCCCCGCCTCCTCCACCACGACGCGGGTGAGCTGGGCGAGGTGCGCGGCCGTGGTCACCGCCACGAGCCCCAGCGCGACCAGGCTGACCGCGACCGCTTCCCTGAAGCGGATCCCCAGCCGGAGCCTCATGCCCCTCCGTACACCTTGAGCTTGTTGTGCAGCGTCTTGAGGCTGATGCCCAGGACCTGAGCGGCGCGCGTCTTGTTGTTGTCCTGGGCGGCGAGCGTGCGCAGGATGAGCCGCTTCTCCGCGTCGTCCAGCGTCGTCCCGATCGGCAGGGTCAGCGCGTCCTCGGCCGCCGCCGAGTGGGGCTGAAGGAGCGCGGGGGCCGTGTCCGGGCCCCCGGTCCGGGACAGATCGGACAGGTGCTTGAGACCGAGGCGCTGGTCGCCGCAGACAATGACCGCCCGCTCGAGGGTGTTCCTGAGCTCGCGCACGTTGCCGGGCCACGGCGCCATCTCGAGCGCCGCCTGAGCCGCTTCGTCGACCCCGCCGATGCGCTTGTCGTACTTGGCGTTGAACTCCTCGATGAAGACCTGAATGAGGAGCGGGATGTCCTCGCGCCGGTCGCGCAGCGGCGGCAGCGCAAGGCTGACCACGTTCAGGCGGTAGTAGAGGTCCTCGCGGAACGTGCCTTCTCGCAGCGCCTTTTGTGGGTCTTTGTTCGTGGCCGCCAGCACGCGCACGTCCATCTGGACCTCGGCCCGGCCGCCCAGGCGCCTGACCGTGCTGGTCTCGAGGACGCGAAGGAACTTGGCCTGCATCGCCGGGTTCATCTCGGCGATCTCGTCGAGGAAGAGTGTCCCCTGGTGCGCGAGCTCGAAGCAGCCGGCCCGGCGCTCGAGCGCGCCGGTGAAAGCGCCCTTCTCATGGCCGAAGATCTCGCTCTCGAGGAGCGTCTCGGGAATGGCCGCGCAGTTGACCGCGACGAACGGCGCCTGCGCCCGCTGCGACAGCTCGTGGATGGTCCGCGCCACCAGTTCCTTGCCGGTGCCGCTCTCCCCCGTAATCAGGATGGGAGCCGGCGTGGGTGCCGCCATCTCGATCATCCGGTAAAGCTCCTGCATCGCGGGCCCCGTGCCCACGAGCCGCCCCATCCCCATGACCTGGCGGAGCTGACGGCGCAGGAGCGCGACCTCGCGTACGGCCTCGCTGCTGGAGGCGGCCTTGGGAATCAGCAGCTTGAGCCGCGCCACGTCCACGGGCTTGGTCAGGTAGTCGTAGGCGCCGTCCTTCATGGCGGCCACGGCGGTCTCGATGCTGCCTTGCCCCGTCAAGAGGATGACGGCGGCGAAGGGCGCCTCCTCGCGCAGCGCCTTGAGGAGAGCGTGACCGTCGAGGCGGGGCATGACGAGGTCGGTGATGACCACGGACGGCAGGCCCGCGACGGCCTTTTCGAGAGCCTCCTGCCCGTCGGCGGCCTCCTCGACGGCATAGCCCCAGCCGGAGAGGAGAGACACCAGCCCCCTCCGCGCGGCGGTCTCGTCATCGACTACCAGTATCTTGAGGCTCATGGGATTTGTCTCGCCCCCCAAAGGCGCGCCGGCGCCCGGTGTGCAGTCGAACCGCCTACATAGGCTGTGCCAAGCCGGGATGGCAGTCAAGTGGACGCAACCGGGGGAACCAGGCTGGCGAAGACATTCACCGGAGCCCGCGGCCACGCGTGTCGTGTAACACTTACACGGCCCCGCGTAAAGTCTACGCGGTCGCCGATCGCGACGTGCCCCCATTCCGCTCTCTCGAGGGCGAAAACACGCGGCAGCGCAGTGGCGCGCATGTTGCAAACCGAGGGGTCGGTTTCGATCATCCCCAACTCCGGCGAAGGAGGACGCAATGGTGCACGTAACAAGAACCGCTGTGCTGCTGCCTGCCCTGTTCATGGTCGTCTCGGGCTGCGCGACTCGGGACTGGGTCCGCGATCTCATGGGCAAGAAGGAAGTCGAGATCGGCGAGCGGATGGACGGGCTCGGCAACCAGATCAAGACAACCGACGCGAATCTCGGCGAGACCACAAAGCTCGCGCGCGGTGCCGGTGAGCGCGCCGACGGCGCCCTGGCGAAGGCCGACGGCGCCCTGGCGAGGGCCGACGGCGCCCTGGCCAAGGCCGACGGCGCCATGTCGACGGCCGACGGCGCGATGGTGAAGGCCGGCGGCGTGGAGAGCCGCCTCACGCGCATCTGGTCGCACCGCTACAACCACAAGACGGTGGACACTGTCGAGGTCTACTTCGGCTTCGACCAGGCCGACCTCTCGGACGGCGCCCAGACGGCCCTCCTCGGCGTGGTCAAGGAGCTGGAGGCCAGC
>JACOVB010000162.1 GCA_016177555.1 Candidatus Rokuibacteriota bacterium | reverse complement strand
TCGCCCACCGGATCGCCGAGCTGTCGCTGAACCCCGGCATCTGCGCCCAGGACGGCTTCCTCACCAGCCACGTCATCGAGTCGTGCCGGCTGCCCGAGCGCGAGCTGGTGCGCGAGTTCCTCGGGGATCCATCGGACATCATCGAGTCTCCGACGCCGACCCAGCGCCTCGTCTTCGGCGAGCGCCGCCGCCGGATCCCCGAGATGTTCGACCTGGACAGCCCGACCATGCTCGGCGTCGTCCAGAACCAGGACGCCTACCAGCAAGGCGTGGCCGCGCAGCGCCCGTTCTACTTCGACCACGTGGCGGCCCTGGCCGACCGCGCCTTCGACGAGTACGCGGCGCTCACCGGCCGGCGCTACGCGCGGGCCTCCGGCTACCGCATCGAGGACGCCGAGTACGTGATCATCGGCCAGGGCTCGGTGGTGTGGAATGCCGAGGCGGTGGCCGACCACCTGCGCGCGACGCGGAAGCTCCGGGTCGGCGTCGTCAACCTGACGATGTTCCGGCCCTTCCCGGCCGACCTCCTCGTCGCGCTGCTGCGCGGCAAGCGGGGCGTCGTCGTCCTCGAGCGGGTGGACCAGCCGCTCGCGGTGGACGCGCCGCTCTTGCGCGAGATCCGGGCGGCGATGGGCAAGGCAGTCGAGAACGGGCGGTCCCGGGGCGGGAGCCTGCCCCATCCCGGGCTCCCGGCCTGTGCCCCGCACGAGGTGCCCGATTTCTACTCCGGATGCTTCGGGCTCGGCAGCCGTGACCTGCAGCCCACCGACCTGATCGCCGCGGTGGACAACATGCTCGATGGCGGCACGCAGCGCCGCCAGTTCTACCTCAGCATCGAGTTCATCCGGCCGAAGACGCGGCTGCCGAAGCTGCAGATCTGGCAGGAGCGGCTGCTCGAGAGCTACCCGGACATCGCCGGCCTGGCGCTGGCGCCGGCGGCCGACGTCAACCTCCTGCCCGCAGGCTCGCTCTCGCTCCGCATCCACTCGGTGGGCGGCTGGGGCGCGATCACGATGGGCAAGAACCTCGCGCTGACGGCCGCGGAGCTGCTCGGCCTGCACATCAAGGCCAACCCGAAGTACGGCTCGGAGAAGAAGGGCCAGCCGACCACGTTCTACGCCACCCTGGCCCGGGAGCCCATCCGGCTCAACTGCGAGCTGCGTCACGTGGACGTCGTGCTCTCCCCCGATCCCAACGTGGCCCGCCACTCCGACCCGCTGGCCGGGCTCGCCGAGGGCGGGGTGTTCGTCATCCAGAGCGATCGCTCGGGCGAGGAGCTGTGGGCGAGCTTCCCGATGCGGATCCAGCGCGCCCTCAAGGACCGGAAGATCCGCGTCTACTCCCTGGACGCTTTCCGCATCGCCAGCGACGAGGCGTCCGGGGCCGAGCTCCGTTACCGCATGCAGGGCGCGGCCTTCATGGGCGCGTTCTTCCGGGTGGCCCCGTTGCTGCAGGGCCAGGGCATCGACGAGGCCAAGCTCTTCGCCGAGATCCGCAGCCAGCTCGTGAAGAAGTTCGGACGGCTCGGCGCCCACGTGGTCGAGGAGAACCTGCGCGTCATCCGCCGCGGCCACGACGAGGTCCGCGAGCTCGACGTGGCCGCGTACGAGGTGTCCACGACCGAGATCGGGCGCGTTCCCGAGCGCCCGGGCCGGCTCGATGGAGACCGGAGCCAGAGCCCCCTCGGCAGCCCCGGGCGGTTCTGGGAGCAGGTCGGCTCCCTCTACGCGACCGGCCAGGATGGGATCGCCGATCCCTGGGCCGCCACCAGCGCGCTGCCAGCGGCGACGAGCACGATCCGCGACATGACGGCGGTGCGCATGGAGGTGCCGGAGTTCGTGCCGGCCAACTGCACAGGCTGCGGCCAGTGCTGGACCCAGTGCCCCGACACCGCGATCCCCGGCGTGGTCAGCCAGATCGACGAGGTCTTCCAGGCGGCGATCGGCTTCGCCGCCAACGGCGGCTCCCTCGACCGCGTGCGGCAGATCGTCAAGCACCTTGCCAGCGAGTCGCGCCGGATCATGCGGGACACGCCCTTCACGACATTCGGCGACGTGGCGGCGGTTGCCTACACGAACGTCGCCGAGAAGCTCGCCTACGCGCCGGAGCGGCGGGCGGTCCTCGACGCGGAGTGGGCGCCCGTGCAGGCAGCGCTGGCCGAGTTCCCGCTCGCGAAGACCGCGCCCTTCTTCGACATGCCGGAGTCCCGGACCAAGGGCAGCGGCGGCCTCCTGTCGATCACGGTGAACCCCGCGACGTGCAAGGGCTGCAACATCTGCGTCTCGGTGTGCCCGGACGAGGCGCTGCGGACGGTCAAGCAGGACGCGGGAGTGATCGAGCGCCTGCGCCGCAACTGGAAGCTCTGGGATCTCCTTCCCGAGACCGACGACCGCTACATCAACATCGCGAGCCTGGAAGAGGGCATCGGGACCCTGCCGTCCCTCCTCCTCAAGAAGACGAACTACCTCTCCATGCTGGGCGGCGACGGCGCCTGCATGGGCTGCGGCGAGAAGACGATCCTGCACCTCGTCTTCTCCGCGCTCAATGCCCTCATGCAGCCGCGGGTCAAGGCCCATGTCGAGCGCCTCGACGGGCTGATCGCGCGCCTGGACGACAGGGCCCGGCGCATCCTCGCCTCGGAGGCCGATCTCACGCGGGTGGCGGGGAGGTCGGGTTCGATCGACGTGCCGCTCGCCGAGACGAAGAAACAGGAGGTGGAGCGCATCGCGGGGATCATCCGCGCCCTGCGCGACCTCCGCTGGAGGTACACGGAGGGGCCGACGGGCACCGGCCGCGCGACATGCGGCATCGCGAACTCGACGGGGTGCTCCTCGGTGTGGGGGAGCACCTACCCCTACAACCCCTACCCGGTCCCGTGGGTGAACCACCTCTTCCAGGACGCTCCCAGCGTGGCCATCGGGATCTTCGAGGGGCACATGCGGAAGATGGCCGACGGCTTCGCGGCCGTGCGGCGCGCCGAGCTCGAGCTCGGCGGCGGTTACGATCCCGCGACGCACGAGGCGGAGCTCGCCAAGCTCGACTGGCGCCGCTTCAGCGACGAGGAGTTCGCCCTCTGTCCGCCCATCCTCGCGGTGGGCGGCGACGGGGCCATGCTCGACATCGGCTTTCAGAACCTCTCGCGGCTGCTGGCCTCCGGCAAGCCGGTCCGCGTCGTGATGCTCGACACGCAGGTCTACTCGAATACCGGCGGCCAGGCGTGCACGAGCGGGTTCCTCGGCCAGGTGAGCGACATGGCGGAATTCGGGCCCGGCCAGCGCGGCAAGGAAGAGACGCGCAAGGAGCTCGCGCTCCTCGCCATGGCCCACCGCAATGTGTTCGTGCTGCAGTCCTCCCAGGCCTCGCCCTCCCACCTGCTGGCCGGCGTGCTGCGGGGGCTCCAGTCGCGCTACCCGGCGGTGTTCTCGCTCCACTGCCCGTGCCCGCCCGAGCACGGGGTCGGCGACGAGGCGGCGCCCCACGCGGCGAAGCTTGCGCTCGAGAGCCGCGCCGTCCCGCTGCTGGTCTACGACCCCGCGACGGGGCCGAGGCTCGCCGATCGGCTGAACCTGGACGGCAACCCGTCTGTCGACGAGCCCTGGCCCACGTACGAGCTCACGTACGTGGACGAGGGCGGCGCCGAGCAGATGATGGAGCTGCCGGTCACGGTGGCGGACTGGGCCTGCACCGAGACGCGGTTCCGGAAGCACTTCTCCCGGATCGCCGCCGGCGCCGGGGAGGAGGAGCCGGTGCCCTTGCACGAGTACCTGGCTCTTGCCAAGGACGACCGCGCCGGCAAGACGCCATTCATCTACACCCTCGAGGCCGGGCGGAAGCTCGGACGCCTTGCCGTCACCGATGAGATCGTCCGCCTCGCCGAGGACCGCCGGGAGCTGTGGACCCTCCTGCGCGACATGGCCGGGCTCAAGGCACCGGAGACGGTCGCGGCCGAGGCCGAGCTCGAGCAGCGGGTGGTTGCGCTGCGCGCCGAGTACGAGGCCAAGCTGGCCGACCTCAAGGCGCGCTACCCGTGGGTCATCGCGCGGCGCCTGGCCGAGGACCTGCTGCGGGCCGGCAACGGCGGGACGCCGATCGGTGAGCTGCTCGCGAAGGTCGATGCCCTGCCGGCCGTGCCGCGGCCGCGCGGCGCCGGGGGCACCGCAGTTGCGCCGGCCCCCGCGGCGGCCGAGACGGCCGTGGCGAGCCTCGAAGCGGCGCCCGCGGCGCCGGCCGCAGCCGAGGCCGGCGAGGCTTTCACCATGGAGCCGTACATCGACTCGGCGCTCTGCACGGCCTGCAACGAGTGCACGAACTTGAACAAGCGGCTGTTCGCCTACAACGCCAAGAAGCAGGCCTATATCAAGGACCCGAAGGCCGGCAAGTTCAGGGAAATCGTGCAGGCCGCCGAGAAGTGTCCCGTGAAGATCATCCACCCCGGCTCGCCGCTCAACCCGGCCGAGAAGGACCTGGACAAGTGGATCAAGCGCGCCCAGCCCTTCAATTGACCCTCTTGTGTGGGACCATCTGAAGTTCCGCCACGGCGTCCACCCACCGGAGCTGAAGGAGCTCACGGCCCGGATCGCGATCCGGCGGGTGCCATACCCGGACGAGGTGGTGCTGCCGTTCCGCCAGCACGCGGGCAAGCCCGCCCGCCCCGTCGTCAAAGCCGGCGACCGGGTCGAGCGCGGGGATGTGCTCGCGGAGCCCGACGGGTACGTCTCGACGCCGGTACACGCCTCCGCGGCGGGGACGGTCGAGCAGATCTGCCTGTGGCCGCACCCCGACGGGTCGTACGCCCCGGCGGTCCGGATCGCGGTGGACCGTTACTCGCCGCAGGCGCCCCGACCGCGGCTGGTCCCGGACTGGACGCGGCTCGAGCCGCCTGAGCTCGTCGAGGCCATCCGCCAGGCCGGGGTGGTCGGCCTCGGGGGCGCGGCGTTCCCCACCCACGTCAAGCTCGCGCCTCCCAAGGACCAGGTCGTCGACACCGTCCTGATCAACGGCTGCGAGTGCGAGCCGTACCTCACGACCGATCACCGCACGATGGTCGAGTATCCGGAGCGGGTCCACCTGGGCCTGCGCATCATGATGCGCTGCCTGGGGGCGACGCGCGCGATGATCGGCATCGAGCTGAACAAGCCCGACGCCATCGCCGCCATCCGCCGGACGCTTCCCTCCGATCTGGACGTGACCGTCCAGGAGCTCGAGGTGAAATACCCGCAGGGCGCGGAGAAGATGCTGATCAAGGCGCTCCTCGACCGCGAGGTGCCGTCCGGCAAGCTCCCGCTGCACGTGGGCGTCGTCGTGCAGAACGTCGCCTCGGCGGCGACGATCGCCGAGGTGTTCGAGACGGGGCTTCCACTGGTCGAGCGAATCGTCACCGTGACGGGGCGCGGGGTCACGCGGCCATCGAACCTCATCGTGCCCGTCGGCATGAAGCTCCGCGACCTGATCGACGCGTGCGGTGGCTTCACGGCGGACGCGCGGGAGATCGTGTTCGGCGGCCACCTGGACACGCCGCTGGTCAAGGGCACGAGCGGCGTCGTGGTGCTCGCCGCGGCCGAGACCAAGCCCACCGTGTCGTACCCCTGCATTCGCTGCGGGCACTGCCTGGATTCCTGCCCGGTCTTCCTCAACCCGCAGCTCCTCGGCCAGCTCGCCCTCAAGGAGCGCTGGGAAGAGATGGAGACCAACCCCCTGGCCGACTGCATGCTCTGCGGCTGCTGCGGTTACACGTGCCCGTCCAACATCCCCCTGCCGCAGCTCTTCGCGCTGGCGAAGGCCGCGCTCCGCAGGCGCCCGGCCCCGGCATGAGCCACCCGTCTCTTCTCATCACCGCCTCCCCCCACCTCGCCGCGGGGGACAGCACGCCGAAGATCATGTGGACCGTCGTGGTGAGCCTGGCGCCGATCGTGGCCGTTGCCACGTACTTCTTCGGCCCGAGCGCTCCGCTCGTGGTGGCGGCCGCCACCGCCGGCGCGGTGGTGATCGAGCGCGCCTTCGACCGCCGGGGCACCCTCCGTGACGGCTCGGCGGTGATCACCGGGATCCTGCTGGGGCTCACGCTGCCGCCCGGGCTGCCGCTGTGGATGGCCTTCACCGGCGGGGTGTTCGGCATCGCCATCGGCAAGCTCGTCTTCGGCGGGCTCGGCCAGAACGTGTTCAACCCCGCCTTGCTGGGGCGCGCCTTTCTCCAGGCCGCGTTCCCGGTGGCGCTGACGACGTGGCCCGTGCCAGCCGCGGGCGGCTGGTGGAGTCTGCGCGGGGACATCTTCGCGCTGCCATTCGCGAGCCCGCGGGCGCTGGAGACAGTGACCGGCGCCACGCCGCTGGGCCGGATGAAGTTCGACCACCAGGCCACGCCGCTCCTCGATCTCGTCCTCGGCACCACCTCGGGCTCGCTCGGCGAGACGTCGGGGCTCCTGATCCTCCTCTGCGGTGGCTACCTGGCACTGCGCAACTACCTCAACTGGCGGATCCCGGCGAGCATCTTCGCCGTTGTCGCCATTGTCGCCACCGGCCTGCATGCGCTCGATCCGGCGCGCTACCCGGGCGCGGCCTTCATGCTCTTCTCCGGGGGCCTCATGCTGGGCGCGATGTACATGGCCACCGATCTCGTCACCTCGCCGGTGACGAATCCCGGCTGCTGGCTCTTCGGGGCCGGCATCGGCCTGCTCGTCGTCGTCATCCGGATCTGGGGCGGGCTCGCCGAGGGCGTGATGTACGCCATCCTCATCATGAACGCCTTCGTTCCCTTCCTGAACCGCTGGACGCAGCCCCGGGTGTTCGGCTCAGCTGGGCTGACGGTGCGCTCGTGACGGACGCCGAGAGCCAGAGCGGGGGCGTGGCGGTGCCGGCAGCGCCCCCGGCGCCGGTCGAGGTGAAGACCTCGCGGCTGCTGGGCACCCTCGGCGTAGGAGGGGCCGTGGCGGGAGTGCTCCTCGTGGTCGCGTTCGGCCTGACGCTGCCGACGATCGAGGCCAACAAGGCGCGGGAGCTGGAAGCGGCGGTGAAGGAGGTTCTCAAGGCTCCGGCACGCTACGACACCCTGTACGTGGTGCAGGGCGCGCTCGCCAGCAAGGCCCCAGAAGGCGCCGACCCCAGGAAGATCGAGCACGTCTACCTGGGTTACGGATCGGACAACCGGCGCGTCGGCTTCGCAATCGTCGCCGGCGAGCCCGGATTTCAGGACGTGATCCAGCTCATTTTCGGCTACGACCCCAGCACGAGGCAGCTCCTGGGGATGAAAGTGCTCGAGAGCAAGGAGACCCCCGGTCTCGGCGACAAGATCGAGAAGGACCACGCCTTCGTCTCCCAGTTCGACGGCGCCCAGGCCCCGCTCATCGGCGTCAAGAAAGGCAAGCGGTCGAGCCCTCGCGAGGTCGCCATGATCACGGGCGCGACCATCTCGTCCCGGACCGTCATCCGGATCATCAACAACGCGCTCCAGCGGCTCGGGCCGCTCGTGGACGCCTACCCCCAGGAGAGCAAGGGATGAGCCAGGAGATCGCGCCCGCGGACCCGCACTGCGGCGCCCCCGGCGCCAGCGCGGGCGCGGGACCGCGGCGCGCCGTGCCCCCGCGGGAGGACCTCATCAAGGGCTTCTGGCGCGAGAACCCGGTGCTCGTCCAGCTCCTGGGCCTCTGCCCGACGCTGGCGGTGACCAACTCGGTGGCGAACAGCGTGGTCATGGGGATCGCCACCTTCTTCGTCCTCGTCGGCTCGAGCCTGCTCGTCTCGACGTTCAAGCGGTGGGTACCGAGCGAGGTCCGGATCTCCACCTACATCCTGATCATCGCCACGTTCGTGACGATTGCCGAGATGACGCTTCAGGCGCTGGTCCCCGACATCCACAAGGCGCTCGGCCCCTTCGTGGCGCTGATCGTCGTGAACTGCATCATCCTGGGCCGCCAGGAGGCCTTCGCGGGCAGGAACTCCGTCGGCCGCGCCCTGCTCGACGCCGTGGGAATGGGGATCGGCTTCATGATCGCGATGGTCATCATGGGCTCCGTGCGCGAGGTGCTGGGCAGCGGAACGTTCCTCGAGGTGAGCCTGTTCGGGCCCGCCTTCGAGCCATGGGTGGTCATGGTGCTCCCGCCCGGCGGGTTCTTCACCCTCGCCTTCGTCCTGCTGGTGGTGGGCGCGCTCAAGCGGCGGAAGGCGCTCAAGGCGCGCGAGTCCGAGCGGCGCAACGGCGCCATCGCGGAGAGGGCCGCCTGATGGGTGACCTCGTCTGGATCCTCTTCTCGGCGATGGTGGTGAACAACTTCACCCTCATGCTCTTCCTCGGTCTCTGCCCGTTTCTCGGTGTGTCGGCGCGCGTGGAGACCGCCCTGCGCATGGGGGCGGCGAACACGTTCGTGCTTACCATCACGGCGGTGTCCGTGTGGTTCCTGAACACGTTCGTCCTGTCCTACGCGCCGTACCTGCGGCTCATCTCGTTCATCATCGTCATCGCGTCGCTCGTGCAGATCGTGGAGATGGTCATCAAGAAGCTGAGCCCGGCGCTGTTCCGCGCCCTCGGGATCTTCCTCCCGCTGATCACGACCAACTGCGCCATCCTCGGGCTGGCGATCTTCCAGACCAACCGCGGGTACGGCTTCCTCCAGGGGCTCGTCTTCGCGATCGGGGCGGGGCTGGGCCTCACGCTCGCGCTCGTGCTGATGGCGTCCATCCGCGAGAGCGTCGAGCTGGCCGACGTGCCAGAGGTCGCCAAGGGCACGGCGCTCGTGCTCCTCATCGCCGGCAGCCTGTCGCTGGCCTTCATGGGCTTCGCGGGGTTGTTGAGCGCGTCATGACGACGGTTCTGGCCATTCTCGGCGTGGCAGCGATCGTCGCGCTGTTCGGGCTGCTCAGTCGCGGACGCCGCCTCTCATGCGGCGGCGGCTCGTGCACGGCGGCGGGGGGCTGTGGCGGCTGCGACGCGAAACCGGGCGGAGAAATGGAGTCAGAGCATGCGCAACGCTGATCGAGGCCCGTCCCTCACGCTCACGCGGCGGGGCGTCCTGGCGCTGGGGGTGGGCGCCTTCGTGGTGGCCAGCATCCCCATTGCCGCCCGCCGCCGGCAAACGCTCGTGCGCCGAGCCGTCCCCGTGATGGGCACGATCGCCGAGTTCGCTTTGGTCCATCGGGACCCGCTCCAGGCGCATGCCGCCATCGACGCCGCGATCGAGGAGCTCCAGGCTGTCGAGCGGCTCATGACGCGCTTCTCGGCAACCTCCGATATCGGCCGCGCCAACCGCCTTGCGGCCACGTGGCCAATCGCCGTGAGTGTGGAGACCGCGACGGTGCTCCGGGAGGCCCTGGCGTGGGCCGAGGCGAGTAACGGTGCCTTCGATCCGTGCCTCGGGGAGGCGATCCGTCTCTGGGACGTGGGCCACCGCCGCACCCCACCGCCGGGGGATGCGGTACGGCGCTTGGCCGGGCGGGGCCTCTACCGGGGGTTGGACCTCGACACGTGGCGCGGCAGCCCCGTCGTCCGGTTCAGGGACCCGGGTGTGGAGGTGGATCTCGGCGGCATCGCGAAGGGCTACGGGGTCGATGCCGCGGTCCAGGCGCTGCGGCGCCGGGGTATCACGCAGGCCATCGTGAATGTCGGCGGCGACCTCTACGCCCTCGGCGAGTCCGAGGCCGGCGGGCCCTGGCGGGTCGGAGTCCGGTCGCCGCAACACCCGAGCCGGCTGGCCGGCGAGGTTGCCGTCAGCGACGGGGCGGTGGCGACGTCCGGCGACTACCTGCAGTACTTCAGTCACGGGGGCCGCCGGTACCATCACCTCCTCGACCCGACGACGGCCGCCCCCAGGCGCACGGCGGTCCACAGCGTCACGGTGGCCGCGAGCACCTGTCTTGCCGCCGACGCGGCGGCGACGGCCGTCTACGGGATGGCGCCGGAGCGCGCGGAGCGGCTGCTGCGGACCCGCGCGCCCGGCGCGCGCATTGTCAGCGTGATCGCCGGGGAGGTGTGAGATGGGTCGGCCTACGTTCCTCCCGCGAACGCCGCCGCCCACCAGCTACTGCTGAGGAAGTCACAGAGGAGGCGCCGACATGATGACCGAACCGGGCGGTGGGGAGTCTATCTCCAACGCGAATGCCCAGGCCATCGAGGAGCATCGGAAGATCCGGGAGCTGACCGAGCGGCTCGGCCACGCGCAGAGCCTCGTGGATCTGCTGCGACGGCTGCAGGAGCTCCGGTTGCTCATGGTGCCCCACTTCACGGACGAGGAGGCTCAGGGCGGCTTCTTCGACGTCGTCCGCACTCAGGCCTCACGGCATCTCGGCGCCGTCCGGCGGCTCGAGAGGGAGCATGAAGTGCTTCTGGCCGAAATGGACAGGCTGGCCGAGGGGGCGCGGGCCTGCCTGGCCGGCCCCGTCGCGGAGGTCCTCAGGCAGGCGAGAGAATTCGCGCGGCGGACTCAGGAGCACGAGGCCCGGGAGAACGAGCTCCTCATCGACGCGCTGTACGTGGACGTCGGCGGCGGCGACTGACTGTCCGCTGAGGCTTACTCGCCGGCCCGGAGCGCCCCGCGATCGAGGCGGCGAGCCGCGAGGTACTGGACCAGCAGGAGCAGCCCGAAGAGCGCCGAGGCCGCGGTGACCGCGAGCCCGACGCTGTCGGTGACCATCCGTACCCAGGTGACCTGGCGCCCCAGGCCATATCCCGCCAGGCCGGTGGCTACCGCCCACAGGGCGGCGCCGGCGCAGTTGAACCCGAGGAAGCGCTGCCACGGCTTGGCGGAAACTGAGGGAAAACAAAAGGATAGAAACTTTGCCTTGCCAGGATCAGGCTCCTCATGTATGTTTGTACCGACCGGTTGGTACAGAAGCATGGCAATAGAAGGCGGGGAGAGCATGTCATGGCGGTAGAGGTCAGGAGCGCCAAGGGCGCGGCGACCCGGGATCAGATCCTGGACGTTGCCGGCAAACTGATCCACCTGCGTGGGTACCACGCAACATCCCTCGACGACGTCCTCAAGGAGAGCGGTGTCGGCAAGGGGAACTTCTACTACTACTTCAAGAGCAAGGAGGATCTCGGCTACGCGATCCTCGAGCGGATGCTCCAGACCTTCGTCGAGAGGACGCTCGAGCCCGCCTTCGCCGATTCCGTGGCCGACCCTGTCGTGCAGATCCAGGAGTTCCTGGACAGTGTGCTCGACAACCAGCGGCAGCGCAGCTGCATCGGCGGCTGCCCCATCGGGAATCTGGCCTCCGAGCTGTCGGACGTGCA
>JACOVB010000177.1 GCA_016177555.1 Candidatus Rokuibacteriota bacterium | reverse complement strand
GACTTGCTCCCTCGCGGGGGCGGGGCAACCGTTGCGGTAAGTTGCGGCCTGTTGCGCCCTGTCGCACAACATGAGTGACGGTCTCGGTGACATCGACCCGGCACGGCATCGCGTGACTCCCCAGCCAGGCGAGCGGTCTCCCGCCGGCATCGAGGATGCCGGCGCCGGACTCGCAGAACCTGTCGCCCCGTCGACAGGAGGCGATCACGGGCTTGTCGGGCTCCACACCGGCGTCCTTGCCCCGCATGCGCGCTGGCGCTCGGAGCGTAGCCAACCTGAACGCGCTCCGGCGGCGGCCGCCCCGTCCGTGGCCCCCATCACCGTGACGTCACCTCCCAGACCCGGACGCCGCCCGCCTCAGGAGCCAATGGCACAGCAGGGTGCCCTGGGCGGGGGGAGGGACGGGCCGAGCAGCTGGGGGTCGGTGACGAAGTCGATGATGCTCGGCGGCGTCATGGTTCCTCCCAGACCTCGACGCGGCCCCGCCGGCGAATCCGGCCAGGGCCCCGGGTCGAGGAGGCCCGCGGGACCGCGCGGCGGCGATGCTTGTCTTGGACGTCTGGGCTTCCCTCTGCTACCCTCCGCAGGCAGGCGCCGGAGACCGGGGTGGCAGGACCCACCAACACCCGTCAGAGCGCGCTTACCGGAGGAGACGATCATGGCAAGCGACCTCTTCGCTGATCACGCGCGCCGGGATTTCATGCGCATGGCAGGGAGCGGCCTGGCAGTGCTCGCGGTCGCGGCTGGGCCGCACGTCGCCGTGGCGCAGACGGCTGGCTCGCCGTTCAAGATCGGCATGGTCGGTGCCGGACGTGAGGGCGGCGCGCTCGGCGCGCTGTTCGTCAAGGCTGGCCACCCCGTGATGTTCTCGTCGCGCCATCCCGAGGAGCTGAAGGGCCTCGTCGCCGGCCTCGGGCCGCTCGCGCAGGCCGGCACGGTCGAGCAAGCGATCGCCTTCGGCGATGTCGTGGCGATCGCCATCCCCTACACCGCGATGGAGCAGATCGGCAAAGCTCATGCAGGCGCCCTCGCCAAGAAGGTGCTGGTGATCGATGTGAGCAATCCGATCGCGCGGCGCGACGGCGAGGACCTCGTCAAATGGGTCGGCGCGCAGGGGGGAGCCGGGCTGGCGACCGCCACACTGCTGCCGGGCGCGCACATCGTCCGCGCGTTCAATGCGATCGGCTCTCGAAGGCTGGCCGAGCTCGCCCATCGCCCGGGCGAGCCGGTCGGGGTGCCGATCGCGGGCGACGATCCGAAGGCGATCGCGGTCGCTCAGGGCCTCATTCGTGAGATCGGGTTCGAGGCCGTTCTCGTCGGCGGGCTGGCCATGGGCAGGCACCTGGTGCCGGGAACGCCGCTCGGAGGCGAGCACACGCCGGCAGAGATTCGACGGATCGCCGGCAGCCTGCACTGAGCCACGCTTGACCGATTCCAGCGGCATCCCTCCCGCCCGCCATCCGGCAGGCTGCATCGACGGGGACGTCTCTCTCGTCGCCTGACGCGAAGTGCCCGTTCGGAACGGCGAGCGGCCGATCGTCAGGCTCTTCGCAGGCGCAAGCCCGATCCCCATCAACCACGCATGAAGACGGCGATCACTCCACTGCACGTGGTGGCAGCGGCTGGCTCCGCCATACCGGGTCACTCTGGCGCGGAGGCGAAAGCATCGACGGATCGTCTCGAGCAGATCCACGTCGCGGGGAGCGTCGGCAACTCATCGGCCATGTGCTCGGGATGCCTCGCCTTCGCGGGAACCGACCTGCAGCGCAACCAAGGCATCGAGGATTCCGACGAGCTCCTCTTCCGTGATCTCCGCGAGGTCGGCGCGCTCGAGAACGATGAGCGCATCGTCCGCGCCTACGTCCGCGGCCAGCTTGACACCTACGAATGGCTGCGGGGCATAGTGGCTCCGGTCCGGCGACCAGCCGCGCGAGGCCGATGCGCACCCCCGCCAGGACCGCAGGGACTCCACGCCGGGGCCACTCACGCCGGCCATTGCCGGCGGATGGGATCGCTGCCGTCCCAGCCCTGGGCGACCGCGCGGATCTGGTCGAAGGTGCGACGGCGCGTCGCCGTCAGGTCCGCCATCTCGATCACCGTGCCTGGATGGCCCTCGTTCCGGAAATAGACGAAGCGCCCGCGGGGGCAGTCGCCCTCCTGACCCGCCGCGTAGCCGCTGGCGAGCGCCCGCTGGTACAGCGCGTCGTAGTTCTCGGGCCAGCTCGACCAGTGCTGCAGCCCCTCGTGCCCGGCCGCCAGGAAGTCACGGTACATGCTGGGGGTATCGCAGCGCTGCTGGATCAGCTCGACCTGCACGTCACCCGAATTGGCGAGCGCGATCGAGAGGTGAATGCCGTCGTAGCGTGCACCGCGGTAGGTGAAGGCGGTCAGCAGCAGTCGGTCGACGTAGAACCAGGGCCCGACGCCGCAGACCTCGACCCAGTGGCGCATCGCCGCGTCGATATCGCGCACCACGTAACCGATCTGGCGCAGGGGCCCGAACAGACGACTCATGGTCTTCCTCCCTCGTAGGTGGCTGCAGTTCAGCTCAGCGCCGCCCTGGCT
>JACOVB010000176.1 GCA_016177555.1 Candidatus Rokuibacteriota bacterium | reverse complement strand
GATCGTCCACCGCGCGGACCAGCGAGGCCGAGTCGATACGCTTGACGCTGATCACCTGCGACTCCATGCCCCACTGGATGGCCGTGGTGAGGGCGTCCACCGCCTTGACGGGATCGTCGGCGTAATGCTCGAGATAGGGCGCCACCGGGATGGGCTCGCCGAAGGAAACGAGCACCCGCCCGCCAAAGGACTTGCGCGCCTCGAACGTGAGCCCCACCGGGACCACCGCCAGCGGCTCCGGCCGGGTCTGGTCGCCGGCGCGGCGGCCCTCGCGCTCCAGCGCGATGCGCGCCGCGCCGGTCTTGATGCGCTGGACGCGCGGCTCGGCGTGCGTGGTGCCTTCCGGGTAGATCCCGATGAGGCCGCCCTCGCCGAGGGTGTGGAAGCAGGCGGCGAAGGCCTCGAGGTTCCGGTCCGCGCCGGCGGCTCCGTCGGCGCGGGGCTCGTCCTGCTTGCGGTAGACGGGGATGGCGCCGCAGGCGAGGAGGAAGCGGGCCACGAGCGGCTGCCTGAAGAGCGAGGCCGTCGCGAGGAAGTGGACCTTGCGGGAGAGGACCGCCCCCATCAGGAGGGAGTCGATCAGGTTGTTCGGGTGGTTGATGCAGAGGAGCACGGGCCCCGTCGCCGGGACGCGCTCGGGGTGGCGCACGTCCACGGTCTTGAAGAAGAACCAGATCCAGAAGCGGCCCACGAGCCGGACGAAGGCGTACAGGGCGCCCAGGCGCTCGGGGATCCCCGGCGCAGCCATCACTCGGAGACGAAGCGCTTGAGCGTGGCGAGGAACCAGGTGGGGCGCTCCACGGTCTTGGAGCCAACGACGTCGATACGCGTCCCTCGCTCCTGGATGCGGTTCTGCGGGTCGAAGCGGACGGTGATGGACGCGCGCTGGTCTCCCGCGCGGAGCGCCAGGCGCTCGCCCACGCTCTCGTCACCGAGCCGGGCCACGATGACGTAGAGCCCGGCCCTGTCGCTCTCGCCGAGATAGGAGAAGCCCGTCTTCTCCCTCACCAGCTCCACCGGCACTCCCGCTCTCGGTTTCCCCCTGGCATCCTTGAGGTAGCCCAGGACCGTATAACGATAATGGACCTCGTGCTCGGGGTAGGCCTCGGATGCGGCGATCAGCAACAAGAGGAAGGCAAGGATTCCCGCAAACTTGCCTGTCACGGTGCTCAGTGTAGGGACGGGCCCTCACCACTGTCAAGGATCGGTGCTGGTCGCGCGCTTCTGCGTTCTTCGCGGCGCCTGGTTCAGCGCTTGCTTGAGCAGGCCCCGGTGGCAGCGCGTCTCGTCCTCGCAGGAGCAGAGGAGCGTCACCGTCCCGAGGCGGGCGAGCGCCCGCAGCCGGGCGAGTGCGGCCCGGGCCTCGGGCCGGCGGAGCCCGGCCAGATAGCGCCGCCTCATCTCGGGCCACTCGAGCCTGCCCGCCTTCCACGCCTTGATGTTGGCCGGCTCCGCGCCGAGGTCCCTGAGCCACAGGTCGACGGCCTCCTTGCGGATGCCGCGAGGCCACAGCCGCATCACCAGCACGCGGTTGCCATCCTGGATCTCTCCCGGCTCGTAGATGCGCTTGGTCCTGATCATGGCCTGGAGGGTTGCGGGCCGGGGAAGCCGTCGAAGGAGAGGCGGTCCCCATCAGCGAAGAAGCCGGCCGCGAGGAGCGCCGCCGCGGCGCGAGAGCGGCGCACCGGCGCGCCGTCCCAGAGGCGGACCTCGATCCGCCTGATCGGGCGCTGTTCCGGTGGTCGGCTCCACGGCTCCTGGAGCGCCTCGATGAGGGCCGGGAGCGCGTCGGGCTCGAAGCCATGCAGGGGCGTGAGCGATCGACCTTGCCCCTCGGCCAGGAGAAGCGCGCGCCCGCCGCGGGCCACGATCACGTTCTGCGGCAGGCGCGCGTCCGGGACCCGGCTGCCGTCCGGTCGAGAGAGCGGGAAGATGCCGGGCCACAGGCTCGCGGGATCGGCCAGGCTCACGCCCACGGCGGGTTCTCTGCGGCGCGACGGAGCGGGGAGCTGCGGCACCGCTTCGCCCAGCGCGTATTGCTCGCCCGACAGCCCCTCGACGAAGTAGCCGCGCTCGACCTCGCCGGCGTACTCGAGTCGCGTGAGCGCCTGTCT
>JACOVB010000175.1 GCA_016177555.1 Candidatus Rokuibacteriota bacterium | reverse complement strand
TGATGTCGCAGCGCGGGCTCGGCGCCTGCTCGCTCGTCATGACCGATGCCGAGGTGGATCGTTTCGTCGAGGCGCTGGGCCGCGTCCTCGACCGGGTAGGCTAGGCCATGGCGCCGCCGTCCACCGTGTAGAGGCCGCCGTTGATGAAGGAGGCGCCCGGGCCGCAGAGGAACACGACCAGCTCGGCCACCTCCGTGGGCGTCCCGTAGCGCCGCATGGGGATCGTCGTCTCGAACCGCCGCCGGGCCGCGTCCTCGTCCCTGGCGTTGAAGCCCACGTGGAGCGCTTGGGCCATGGCCGTCTCGATGGGGGCGGGGCAGATGGCGTTCACGCGGATCCCGTGGCGCGCCAGCTCGAGGGCCGCGGTGCGGGTGATTCCCACCACCGCGTGCTTGCTCGCCGTGTAGGCGACGAGGTTGGGCGACCCCCGGAGGCCCGCGATGGAGGCGGTGTTGACGATGGCGCCGCCCCCGCGCTGCCGGATCGCCGGCACCACGTGGCGGAGCCCGAGCCACACGCCCTTGAGGTTGACCGCGATGACCCGGTCGAAGACCTCTTCCGGGTACTCCGTCAGCGGCGCGACGTCGCCCAGAATGCCCGCGTTGTTGAAGAAGCAGTCGATGCCGCCAAAGCGCTCGACCGTAGCCGCCACGTAGCGCTGGACCTCCGCGGCCCGGGTCACGTCGGCCTCCACGGTGAGAGCCTCGCCGCCGGCCCGCTTCACGGCGGCCGCGCTCTCCTGGAGCCCCGCCGGCGCCACGTCCACCAGCACGACGCGCGCCCCTTCCGAAACGAATCGCAGGGCGGCTGCGCGCCCGATTCCGCCCCCGCCGCCCGTGATGACGACCACCTTGTGCTCGTAGTCCCCGGCCATGTCGATCCCCCCCGTGATGTGGTGTCGGCGCCTCGTGGGTGTCGTCACTTCCGCCCGCCGAGTATAATGCGCCCCGCGGTCTCACGTTGGCGAGGTACTCTTGGAATCGAAGGGCAGCGAGGGCACCGACTCAGGACCCGCGAGAGAAGGAGCCACCGACATGGCGAAGATCATCGATCTCAACTGCGATATGGGGGAGTCCTACGGGCGCTGGACGCTCGGGGCCGACGAGGCCGTCATGCCGTTCATCACCTCGGCGAACGTGGCCTGCGGCTTCCACGGCGGGGATCCGCACGTGATCCGCAAGACCGTGGAGCTGGCGCTCAAGCACGGCGTCGCCGTGGGCTCCCACCCGGGGCTGCCGGACCTCATGGGCTTCGGCCGGCGGCAGATGGACGTGACGCCCCAGGAGGTGCGCGACTACATGTGCTACCAGACCGGTGCCCTGCGCGAGTATCTCCGCGTGGCCGGGGCCGATGTCCAGCACGTGAAGCCGCACGGCGTCCTCTACAACATGATGGAGGCCGACGAGGCGCTGGCGGCGGCAGCGGGGCAGGCCGCGATGGACTCGGGGCTGATCCTGATGACGCTCGCCTCGGGCAAGTACGACGCGACCTGCCGGAAGATGGGCGCCCGCGTCGCCTCCGAGGGGTTCGCCGACCGCGCCTACAACGTGGACGGGACGCTGGTGTCGCGGAAGACTCCGGGCTCGGTCATCATCGATCCCGCCAGGGCCGCGGCCCAGGCGGTGAAGATGGCCATGGAGGGCAAGGTGCGAACGCTCGATGGCGTCGAGATCGACATCTCCATCCAGACCATCTGCTGCCACGGCGATACCCCGGGCGCCGACAGGAACGTGCGGGCGGTTCGCGAGGCGCTGGAGAAGACCGGCTGCCAGGTGAAGCCACTGCGCGACTGGCTTCCCACGGCATAGCGGGAGCTGGTGCAACAGAAGCTTCGCCCCTGGCGCGTTCGTGTAGATAATGGGACGAGACGGTCATGCGCCGGCTCGATCCACACGGAAGGGGGAGTCCACATGAAGCGTTCATGGCAGCGAGTCACCACCTGGGGGACCATCATCGGCTTCGCGGCAATGCTCTCGGGCTGCGCCTCGGCCGAGCGGCCCAATGTCTACGCCTACCCGCAGAAGGGTCAGACCGCCGAGCAGCAGTCGCGGGACCAGGCGGAGTGCCAGGCCTGGGCCAAGCAGCAGTCGGGCTTCGACCCGGCGATGGACACCGCCAAGGGGGCTGGCGTCGGCGCGCTGATCGGCGCGCTCGGCGGGGCGGCGGCGGGCGCGGCCATCGGCGCGGCCACGGGGCGGCCGGGGACCGGCGCGGCCATCGGGGCGGCGGCCGGCGGCATCGGCGGGGCGGGCATCGGCGGCACCTACAACTACTCCAAGTCCAAGGACGGGTACGACCAGGCGTTCGGGGCCTGCATGAGCGGCCGCGGCTACTCCACTCGCTGAGATCCTGCTGGCCTGACTCCGCGGCGAGCGGCGCCGCGGGGGGCGGCGACCCGCGCGCGCGCGCGCCTGCGGCTCGCCGCCCGCCTGTCGAGCCGCACTCCCGCTTTACCTGCCGCGCCCGCTCGATTAAGATGATCCGGGTTTCCTCATGACCACCTCCACCCCCTCGGCGAAGCTCAAGCGCACACCGCTCTTCGACGTCCACGTCAGGGCGGGGGCGAAGATGGTGCCCTTCGGCGGGTGGGAGATGCCCGTGCAGTATGCCGGCATCATCGAGGAGCACCGCGCCGTGCGCGGGGCCGTGGGGCTCTTCGACATCAGCCACATGGGCGAGCTCGAGGTGCGCGGGCCCGAGGCCCTCGCGGTCGTGCAGCGGCTCACCACCAACGACGCCTCGGTGCTGGCCGAGGGCCAGGTCCAGTACACGCTGCTCTGCGACCCGGAGGGCGGCGTCGTGGACGACCTCACGCTCTACCGGCTCGGGCCCGAGCAGTTCATGCTGACCGTCAACGCCGCCAACACCGACAAGGACTGGGCGTGGGTGACGGCGCAAGGCGCGGGCGCCGAGTGGCGGAACGTGGGCGTGGAGACCGGGCTCCTGGCGGTGCAGGGGCCGAGGGCCGAAGCTCTCGTCGGACGGCTCGCGGATCGCAACGTGACGGGCATCGCCTACTACCACTGCGCGCGGGGGCGGGTGGCCGGAGTGTCGGCCCTCATCTCGCGCACGGGCTACACGGGCGAGGACGGCTTCGAGCTCTACGTGGCGGCCGGCGATGCGGAGCGGTTGTGGCGCGCCCTCATGGACGCCGGCCAGCCCGATGGCATCCAGCCCATCGGCCTCGGCGCGCGCGACACGCTCCGACTCGAGATGCGCTACGCGCTGTATGGCAACGACATCGACCAGACGACGAACCCCCTCGAGGCCGGCCTCGGCTGGGTCGTCAAGCCGGCCAAGGGGGAGTTCATCGGGCGGGCGGCCATCGAGGCCCTGCGCGCGCGCGGCGTCGCGCGCAAGCTCGTGGGCTTCGAGATGGTGGAGCGGGCCGTGCCGCGTCACGGCTACCGCCTCCTCAAGGCGGGCGCCGAGGTCGGCGCGGTCACCTCCGGCTCGTTCGCGCCGAGCCTCGAGCGCGGCATCGGCATGGGCTACGTCCGGGCCGATCTGGCCGCGGCCGGCACCGAGGTCGACGTGGAGATCCGCGGGGCATCCAATCGGGCGCGCATCGTGCGCACGCCGTTCCACCCGTCCCACACCAAGAAGGCCTAGATACCAGAAGCCCGAGGGAGGCGAGATGGCACACGTTCCGGTAGACCTCAAGTACACCACGGAGCACGAGTGGGCGAAGATCGAGGGCGGCCAGGCCCGCATCGGTATCACCGCCTTCGCGCAGGAGCAGCTGGGGGATGTGGTCTTCGTGGAGCTGCCGAAGGTCGGCGCCAGGGTCACGGCCGCGAAGACCTTCGGGGTGGTGGAGTCGGTGAAGGCGGTGTCCGACCTCTTCGCGCCGCTCTCCGGGGAGATCGTGGAGGTCAACGGTGAGCTGCCCAAGAAGCCCGAGACCGTGAACACCGACCCGTACGGCCAGGGGTGGATGATTGTCGTGAAGCTGTCGAATCCCGCCGAGGCCGACGGGCTCATGAGCGCCGAGGCCTATCAGCAGCTCATCGCGGCGGCCTCGCACTGAGCGGAACAGGAGCGAGGACCGGACATGCGCTACATCTCCAATACGGCCGCCCAGCAGCGGGAGATGCTCGCCCGGATCGGCGCGGGAAGCATCGAGGACCTGCTGGCTGGCGTCCCGGCCAAGGCGCGGCTCGCGCGCCCGCTCGCCCTGCCGGCCGCCATGGCCGAGACCGATCTGGTGCGCCACCTGCGCGCCATGGCCGCGCGGAATGCGGGCGCCGATGACTACGCCTGCTTCCTGGGCGCCGGCTCCTACGATCACGCGATCCCGAGCCCCATCAATCACCTGATCTCGCGCGGGGAGTTCTTCACGGCCTACACGCCGTACCAGCCGGAGGCGAGCCAGGGGACGCTCCGCACCATCTTCGAGTACCAGACGATGATGGCCGAGCTCACGGGGATGGACGTGGCCAATGCCTCCATCTACGATGGGGCCTCCTCGCTGGCCGAGGCGGTGCTCATGGCGCATGCGGTGACGGGACGCGACGCCATCCTCCTCTCGCGCGGGGTCAACCCGCTCTACCGGCAGGTGGTGGAGACCTACTGCGAGGGGGTGGATGTCCGGCTCCGCTCGGCGCCCCTCGGCGATGGCGTCACGGACCTGGAGGCCCTGCGCAAGGCGGTCTCGGAGAAGACGGCCGCGGTGGTCGTCCAGTACCCGAACTTCTTCGGCTGCCTGGAGGATGTGCGGGCCGCCGCGGAGATCGCCCATGCCGCCGGCGCGCTTCTCGTGGTGGTGGCGGACCCCGTGAACCTGGGGCTCCTCACCCCACCGGGCGCCCTCGGCGCCGACATCGTGGTGGGCGAGGGGCAGGGGCTCGGCGTCGCGATGAGCTTCGGCGGCCCCAGCCTCGGGGTCTTCGCGGCGAAGCAGGACCTGGTCCGCCGCATGCCGGGGCGCCTCGTGGGCGCCACCGTGGACCGAGACGGGCAGCGGGGCTTCGTGCTCACGCTCCAGACGCGCGAGCAGCACATCCGCCGCGAGAAGGCCACGTCCAACATCTGCACCAACGTCGCCCTCTGCGCGCTGATGGCCACCATCTACGTGTCCATCCTGGGCAAGCAGGGCCTGCGCAAGGTGGGCGAGCTGTCCGCGGCCAAGGCGCACTACGCGGCCGGAGCCCTCGCCCAGGTCCCGGGCGTCCGCCTCCGCTTCGGCGCGCCCTTCTTCAAGGAGTTCACGCTGGAGCTGCCGAAGTCCCCGGAGCGCGTGGTGAAGCGCCTCCAGAAGGCGCGGATCC
>JACOVB010000174.1 GCA_016177555.1 Candidatus Rokuibacteriota bacterium | reverse complement strand
CTGGGTCAATTTGCGTCGCCATACTTCGTTACTCGGTCGCCCGCGACGCTCAACGTACAGAGAGTACGCCTCGCGTCGCTGGCTCCCTCGTGCCTCGTCTGGCTCGCAACTTGGACCCAGTACCAATTTCAACGGCTCCTTGACGCGCGGGGCGCGCTTCGTCTACGCTCGGCGCGCGGTCCCACGGCGCGCCAGCGGCGCGGGCGCGGGTCCCCGAGGCGATTCCCCTTTACTGGAGGCGTCATGACCGACACGGACATCCTGTACGAGAGGAAGGACGGCGTCGCCCACTTCGCCCACACGGCGCTCGCCCTGTACTACCAGACGGACGAGGCCCTGGAGGGACGCAACGCCTTCGTGGAGAAGCGCCCCGTGAACTTCGCGAAGTTCCGCCCGTAACCGACGGGAGCCACACATGAGCCCGACCGCCATCGAGACCACGCTCACCGAAGCCAGGATCCAGGAGTCGCTCCGGATGCGGCTGTGGCGCAACGAGACGTTCGAGGCCTACCTCGACCGCTGGGCGACCACGCGCCCGGACAAGACGGCCCTGGTGGACGCCGTGAGCCGCTACACGTGGGCGGGCCTGGCCCGCGCCGTCGATCGGGTGGCCCACGGTCTGCGCGCCCACGGGATCGAGCGCGGCAGCGCCATCTCCATCCAGCTCCCGAACTCGAACGAGTTCGTCCTGCTCTTCCTGGCCGCAAGCCGGCTGGGCGCCGTCGTGAACCCGATTCCTCCGACGTACCGGGCGAGCGAGCTACGCTTCATGATGAACCTGCTCGAGTCCCAGGCGCTCTTCGTCCCGTCTGTCTTCCGCGGCTTCGACTACACGGCCATGGTGACGGGGCTGCGCGTCCAGACCCCGCGCCTCGAGCACGTCTTCGTGGCCCGCGGGGAGCCCGGGCCGGGAATGCAGCGGTTCTCCGTGCTCACCGACACGGCGTGGGAGGCCCGCGAGGGGCGCAGCCCGCTGCCGGGCAGCGACCCGAACACCGTGCACGAGGCCGTGTTCACCTCGGGGACCACGGGCGAGCCCAAGGGGGTGCTCCACACCCCGAACACCGCGCTCTCCACCATCTACCCGCTCATCGAGCGGCTCGCCTTCACCGACCGGGACGTGATCCTCATGGCCTCGACCCTCGGCCACCAGACCGGCTACCTCTACGGTTACTGCCTCAACATGCTCCTGGGGACCACGGCGGTGTGGCTCGACATCTGGAAGCCGGAGGAGGCGGCGCGGCTCATCGAGACGGAGCGCGTGACCTTCACCATGGGCGCCACGCCATTCCTCCAGGACCTGACCTACACCCCCACCACCCGCGATCTCTCCTCGCTGCGCGTCTTCATCTGCGCCGGCGCCTCCATCCCGCGCCAGCTCGTCAAGGACGCCCGCGAGCGCCTCCGCTGCGTCATCTCGGCGGGCTGGGGCATGACGGAGAACGGGCTCGTGACGAGCAATGGCCTGGACGACCCGGAGGAGAAGGTGTTCGGCACGGACGGCTGGCCGCTGCCGGGCATGGAGCTGCGCGTGGTGGACGGAGACGGCCGCGTCGCGGCGCCGGGCACCGAGGGGGATCTCCTCGCCCGCGGGTCGGCGCAGTTCGTCGGCTACTTCAAGCGCCCCGCCTTCACGGCCGAGGCGTACACGCCGGACGGCTGGTTCAAGACGGGCGATCGGGCCACGCTGGACGGGGACGGCTACGTCTCCATCACCGGCCGCTCGAAGGACGTCATCATCCGCGGGGGCGAGAACATCCCCGTGGTGGAGGTGGAGAACCTGCTTTTCGCCCATCCCAAGGTCGCCGGCGTCGCCATCATCGGGATGCCCGACCCGCGCCTCCAGGAGCGAGTCTGCGCCTTCGTGATTCCCAAGGACGGCCAGGCCATCACCCTCGAGGAGATCGTCGCGTACCTCGACACCCAGCAGCTCGCGCGGCAGAAGTTCCCGGAGCGCCTGGAGATCGTCTCCGAGTTCCCCATGACCCCAAGCGGAAAGATCCAGAAGTATCGCCTCCGCCAGCTCCTCACCGAGCGCCTCGGCCCCTCGAAGGGCTGACGCACAGCCGCAGACGGTTGATCGGGCGTTCGGTAAAGCGGGCGCCAGGCAACACGGGGGACCCGATGAGAGCCGGAGGCTCGAAGAGGCCAAACCGCCAAACCGAGGTGATTCACATTCAAGCGTCCTAAAGGAGCCTTTTGATGAATCTCAATCTCGCGGGCAAGAGCGTCATCGTCACAGGCGGCGGCTCCAACATCGGCCGCGCCATCAGCCTGGCCTTCGCCCGGGAGGGCGTGCACCTCACCATCGCCGAGATCGACGAGGGCCAGGGCAAGAAGACGGCCGCCGAGGCGGAGAAGCTGGGCGCGGCCTCCGCGGCCGTGATCCGCACCGACGTCACCAAGCCCGCGGAGGTGCAGGCCCTGGTGCGCGCGGTGGAGCAGCGCGTGGGCGGCGTGGACGTGCTGGTCAACAATGTCGGCTGGACGATGGACCGCCTCTTCGTCGAGAAGGAGCGGGCCGAGTGGGAGAAGGAGGTGCAGCTGAACCTCTGGGGCATGATCAACTGCACGCGCGCCGCGCTCGACGGCATGATCGCCCGCAAGTCGGGCGTCGTGGTGAGCATGGGCTCGGACGCGGGCCGCATGGGCGAGTTCCGCGAAGCCGTGTACGGGGCGTGCAAGGCAGGGGTCATCGCCCTCACCAAGAGCCTCGCCCGCGAGGTCGGGCGCCACAATATCCGGCTCAACGTGGTGTGTCCGGGCATGACGATGCCCGACTCCGACGAGGAGATCGGGGGGCTCAGCATGTGGGCCTCCGAGACCAACCGCGCCTTCAGCACCCCCGAGATGCGCGCCCGGATCGCCAAGGCCTACCCGCTCCGCCGCATCGGCCGGCCCGAGGACGTGGCCAATGCCGTGGTCTTCCTCGCCTCCGACGCGGCGAGCTTCGTCACCGGCCAGACGCTCTCCGTGAGCGGCGGCTACACGATGATGTGAGGACCCCATGGACTTCGCCTTCACCGACGAGCAGGAAGAGCTGATCCGCACCCTCCGCGCCTTCGCCCGGAAGGAGCTCGCGCCGCGCTCCGCCGGCTGGGACAAGACCAGCGAGGTGCCGTGGGACGTCTGGCGCCGCATGGGCGAGATGGGGCTCCTGGGGCTCCGCGCGCCCGCCGTCTATGGCGGGCAGGAGGCCGACCTCCTCACCGCGGGGATCGTCATCGAGGAGATCTCCCGCGGCGACTTCTCCTGCGGCTACCCGCTGCAGCTCAACTGGCTGGCCGAGGAGATCATCGGGCACAACGGCACCGAGGAGATGAAGAAGCGGTGGATCCCGCCCGCCGCCAGCGGCGAGGCGATCATCGCGCTGGCGCTCACCGAGCCGGGCGTCGGCTCGGATGCGGCCAACCTCGTCTCCCGCGCTGACAAGGACGGGGGCGACTACGTCATCACGGGGGAGAAGTCCGGCATCACACTCGGCATGGTCGCCCAGGCCGCCATCGTCTTCGCCAGGACCGACTCCGGTGCCAAGGCGCGCGGCGTCACCGCGTTCGTGGTCCCGCTGGACCTGCCGGGCGTCTCCCGCAGCCCGCTCCGCGACATGGGCTCCCACGCCGCCGTGCGCGCCGTGCTGGCCTTCGACCACGTGCGCATTCCGGCCACTCACCGCCTCGGCAAGGAGGGCACGGGCTTCTACCAGGTCATGCAGGGCTTCGACTACAACCGGGTGCTCATCGCGCTGGGCTGCCTCGGCGCCGCCCAGGTGTCGCTCGAGGAGACCATGGCCTACGTGAAGGAGCGGCAGGCCTTCGGCAAGCGGCTGGCGACCTTCGAGGGCGTGTCCTTCCCCATCGCCGAGGCGGCGACCCACATCGACGCCGCTCGGCTGCTCTGCTACCGGGGGCTCTGGCTCGCCGATCGGAAGCTGCCGTACACGAAGGAGTCCGCCATGGTGAAGTGGTGGGGGCCCCGGCTCTCCGTGGAGACCATCCACCAGTGCCTGCTGCTCCACGGCCACTACGGCTACACGGACGAATTGCCCTTCGAGCAGCGCATGCGCGATGTGATCGGGCTCGAGATCGGTGACGGCACCGCCGAGGTCATGAAGGTGATCGTCGCCCGCGAGCTGATGGGCCGCGAGTCGCTCCCCTACTGATGGGCGGGTTCGCCGACTTCGAGCGGTACGATGCCCTGGGCCTGGCCGCCCTCGTTCGCCAGGGGAAGGTGGGGCCGGCGGCGCTCCTCGAGGCGGCCATCGAGCGCGTGGAGGCGCGCAACGGCCAGGTGAACGCCGTGGTGCTTCGGCTCTACGATCAGGCCCGCCAGGCCATCGCCGCCGGGTTGCCGGACGGGCCCTTCCGCGGCGTGCCATATCTGCTCAAGGACCTCACGGCCTCGCTGGCGGGCGTGCCCATGACCCGCGGCTCGCGTTTCTTCGCCGATGCGCCCCCGCCGGCGGCCGACAGCGAGCACGTGCGCCGGCTCAAGCAGGCGGGGCTCGTCATCTTCGGGCGCACCAATACCTGCGAGCTGGGGCTCTCCCTCACCTGCGAGCCGCAATTGCATGGCCCCACGCGCAACCCCTGGGACCCCGCGCTCATCTCCGGCGGCTCCAGCGGCGGCGCGGCCGCGGCGGTCGGGGCGCGCATGCTCCCCATGGCCCATGCCACCGACGGCTTCGGCTCCATCCGGGCGCCGGCGGCCTGCTGCGGCATCGTGGGACTCAAGCCGACGCGCGCGCGCAATACCTTCGCGCCCTACGCCGGCGAGGGCCTCGGCGGTTGCTCCGTGGAGCACGCGGTCACGCTCAGCGTCCGCGATAGCGCTGCGCTGCTGGATGCCACCGCGGGCCCGGGCGCTGGCGATCCCTACGCGCCCCCGCCGCCGGCGCGCCCCTTCGTGGAGGAGGTCGGCACCGATCCGGGCCGGCTCCGCATCGCCTGGACAGCGGCCGCCCCCAACGGCGCGCCCGTGGAGGCGGCGAGCCTGCGTGTCCTCCGCGAGACGGCCGACCTCTGCGCCGGGCTCGGCCATCAGGTGGAGGAGGCCGATCCCGAGATCGACGCGGCCGCGGTGGTCCCGACCTTCCTCACCCTGGCGGCGGTCAACACGGTGGTCAATCTCGCGAGCCACCCCACGGCGGGCCGCTCGCCGCGCCAGGACGAGGTGGAGCGCGTGACCTGGGCCACAGGCGAGATGGGAAAGCTGATCGGCGGCGCCGACTACGTGCGGGCCACCCAGGCCGCCCACCGCCTGGGCCGCCAGATGGCCGCCTTCCACGCGCGCCACGACGTCCTGCTCACCCCGGGGCTCGCCACACTGCCGCCGCGGCTGGGGTGGCTCGACATGATGATGGAGGACGTGGAAGAGTACTGGCGGCGCGTCTTTGCCTTCTCGCCCTTCACGGTGTGCTTCAACCTCACGGGCCAGCCGGCCATGGTGCTGCCGCTGGGCCGGGCCGAGGGCCTCCCCGTGGCCGTGCAGCTCGTGGCGGCCTACGGGCACGAGGCGACGCTCTTCCGCCTCGCGGCGCAGATCGAGGCCGCCCGCCCCTGGCGAGAGTTCAGGCCCACACTCGCCGGATGAGCCGGCTCACGCTCGCGGCGCCGGGGGCATCGCTGTCCGCCGGTTCGGCGCTGTGACCCGCCGCTTCCCGTGCCCGTGGCTCGAGGGCGGCGTCGAGCTGAGCGAAGAGCGAGAACGTCACATCCAGGAGCGGCACCCCGACCTCTTGCCGGCTCATCGCGACAAGCTGGCGGAGGTTCTCGCCGATCCCGATACCGTCCGCGGGAGCGTCCGCGCAGCCACCGCCCGCCTGTTCTCCCGGTGGTACACTGGCGTCCGGCAAGGTCGGCATGTGGTCGTGGTCGTCATGACCGAAGGGGGCCCATCGGTACGGCACTGGTTTGTCACCGCCTCCGCGGCCCGTGGGCTCGCCGGAGGGGAGATCGAATGGCAGCGAAGCTAGCCTTTCAGTACGACCGGGAGGCGGACATCCTCCACATCACGAGTCGCCCCCCCTATCCCGAGCAGGAGACCGAGGAGCTGGGCGACGACGTCATCGCGCGCCTCAACCCCGAGACGGGCGACGTGGAAAGCCTCGAGGTGCTCTTCTTCTCCACCCGCCTCCTCGGGACCGACCTCTTCGAGCTGCCGGTAACCGCCGACCTGCACCGCGCCGGCTAGCGCCCTTATAGGGGACCAGATAGACCGCCGGGCCATTATGAGGGCAGGTCCTCCAGTCGAACACCGCGGCCATCCTTCAGGGCGTTTCGCGCTTTCGCCACGCGCCGCAGACACTCCGGATGGTGCTTCAGAGGTGAGAGCCCGACTGACGCTTGACGACCCACCCAATCCTCAACCGGGCCGCCAGTACCCGCCGAGCGCGGCTACTCGGCCAAGCGCTCAGGCTGCGTTGAAGGAGATGCTCACCAGGTCGGAGCCGGCTTCGCCGTGTTCCAGGCGCTCAGCGATAACCCTGAGGGCCAGAGCCTGAACCTTTGCGACGGCGCCTTCCTGTGTATCGCCGTACGCGAGGACGCCAGGCAGCTCGACCACTTCTGCCAGCCACCGGCCGTCGTCCTCTCGCTCGATCTCGACCTTGAACGTGATCAACGCCTCACACCCCCCGAATCAGCATCATACGCCGACGGCTCCGACCAGCGGATTTCGCCAGGATCCAGCGAACGCCGCGGTGAGCGGCGCGTGAAGCGCGTCCGCTCGAGCGCGAGGTTAGGCCGCGACTCCGCTACTTGCGGCTCAGCAGCCAGAGAAGGACACCCCCAATCGCGAGCCAAGCCACGGCCTCCTGTTTCTGCTTCTCATTCGCCTGCGCAAACACATTGTCTCGAAGCCAGGTGAACGCCCCCTCAGGATGTTTCGGAACGTCAAGATACTTGAGGTCGCTAATGAAACCAGGG
>JACOVB010000194.1 GCA_016177555.1 Candidatus Rokuibacteriota bacterium | reverse complement strand
GGCGGCGTCATGATGTCCACCGAGATGGGCTACGTGATCGCCTTCGTGCTGTTCATCGTGATGATGTTCGCGCGCCCGGGCGGCATCCTCGCGAAGCGGGAGTGACCGTGGCGCGACTCCCCGCCGCCGCCGTCCTCGCCATCATCGCCGTCGCCCCCTTCCTGCCCATGGGCGGCATGCGCCAGTACGCGCTCCACGTCCTGGTACAGATCTTCATCTGGTCGTTCATCGGTGGGGCGTGGTCTCTCATGGGGCGCTTCGGGCTGATCTCCCTCGGCCACGGCGCCTTCCTGGGCGCCGGCGCCTACACCACCACGCTCCTCTGGAACGTCTGGGGCCTCACGCCGTGGCTGGGGGTGCTCGTGGCCGTGGCGGGCGCCGTGGTGATCGGGCTGGTGCTCGGCTATCCGTGCTTCCGCTTCCGCGTGGTGGGCCACTACTTCGCCCTCGTGACGCTCGCGGTGGGCGAGGTGGTCCGGCTCCTCGTCATCGCCGAGCGCGACTGGACGGGCGGCTCGCTGGGCGTCACGCTCAAGGCGTCAGCAGGCGAGGCGAGCCTCGCCGCCATCCAGTTCGCGGACAAACGCGTCTTCTACTACGCCTCCGTGGCCCTGTGGCTCGGCGGGCTCTGGGTGTGGCGCCGCGTGGACCGGAGCATGGCGCGCTCGGCGCTGGAAGCCATCGGGGAGGACGAGGGAGCGGCCGCGTCGGTGGGCATCCACGTCACGCGCTTCAAGCTCGCCATCACCGTGCTCTCGGCGGCGCTGACCGCCGTGGGCGGCGTCCTCTACGCCCAGTACTTCACCTACGTGAACCCCGACACGCTCTCCGGCATCGGGGTGTCGCTCCGGATCGTGTTCGCCGTGGTCCTGGGCGGCATGTACTCGCTGCTGGGCCCCACCATCGGCAGCGCGCTCACCATCGCGCTGTCCGAGTACCTCCGCGTGCTCTTCGGCCTCAAGTTCATCGGCATGGCCGAGACGATCTACGGGCTGGTCCTGATCCTCTGCATCATCTTCCTGCCGGCGGGCATCTACGGCAGCCTCCGGGAAGCCATCGCGCGCCGCCTGGCCCGGCGCCGGACCGCGCCGGCCTGACGCGCCTCGATTGGCGACCGCCCCCCGCGAGGCGGGCGGGGGAGGGGGCGCCCTCCCCGGAACACGCTCCCTCGTCACGCGATGCGCCCGGTCGGAACGGGCCACGAGATGGAGGTCTCCTGCTCCGGCAACACGCAGAAGCCACGGTTCCGGGGAGCGCGCCCCCTCCCCCGCCCCGGGCCTGTCCACGAACATCCGGACCGCGACACGAGGGCCTGGGCCGCTCCTCGCCGGGATCCGGCGCCTGAGGCATAATGGGTCTCGTCATGCCCCGGTGGGTCGTCCATCCCGACGAAGCCCCCTCGAAGCAGGCGCAGGCCCTCGCCGAGCAGGTGGAGACGGACGGCGGCCGGGCGCTGGCCCTCTATCGCGACCCGGTGGGCGCGCACTGGCAGATCTTCTGCCTGCTCCCCATGGGCAAGGTGGAGGCCACCCCCTACCAGCGCGACCTCTCCCCCACCCACGTCAAGCGGCTTCAGGCGGTCGTCAGGAAGCTCGACCGCTTCGTGGACCCCATCGTCGCCATGTCCCCGAGGCCCGGCGTGTACTGGACACCCAACGGCAACCACCGCCGGGCCGCGCTCGAGAAGCTCAAGGCGAAGATGATCCCCGCCATCCTCGTGCCCGAGGCCGAGGTGGCCTTCCAGATCCTCGCGCTGAACACCGAGAAGGCGCATAACCTCAAGGAGAAGTCGCTGGAGGTGGTCCGGATGTACCGGGGGCTCGTGGGCGCAGAGCCCAGGAGCGGGGAGGAGGAGTACGCCTTCCAGTTCGAGGCGGCTCACTTCATCACGCTGGGGCTGCTCTACGAGCAGAACAAGCGCTTCTCGGGCGGCGCCTTCGCCCCGATCCTCCGGCGCGTGGACAGGTTCCTCAAGGGGACGTTCCCGAAGACGCTGGCGGAGCGGGAAGAGCGCGCCGCGCGCGTCGCGGAGGCGGACGAGGCTCTCGCCGGGGTCGTGGCCCGGCTCAAGAAGCGCGGCATCAGCCACCCCTACGTGAAGAACTTCGTGCTCGCGCGCACCACCCCGCTCACCCGCCAGCGCAAGATGCTGCCGAGCTTCGACCAGACCTTCAAGAAGCTCAACGAGAACCTGGAGTCGTTCGACGTGAGCCGCGTCCGCTACGAAGACATCCAGCGTGCAGGCCTGATGGCTGCGCCCGCCCCATCCTGAGAACCGCCCGCCGTGGCTCGACCCGAGCGGCTCAGCCAGAGCGAGATCGCCCGGCGGCTCGCGACCCTCCCCGGGTGGACCGCCCTCGACCAAGGGCTCCACCGTGTCTTCACCTTCCGGGACTTCGTCGACGCCTTCGCCTTCATGACGGCGGCGGCCCACGAGGCCGAGGCCCTGGGTCATCACCCCGACTGGTCCAACGCCTACAACCGGGTGACGGTGGACCTCATCACCCACGAGGCCGGGGGGATCACGGCGAGCGACTTCGCGCTGGCGGCCCGGCTGGACGCCCTCGCCGCCGAGCCTGCGGCGCGCGCGGACCGCCTCGCACGGGCGTCCGTGTCCTTCGCCGGCCGCGTGGCGGTGGTGACGGGGGGCGCGGGGGCGCTCGGACAGTCGATCTGCAGGCGGCTCCTCGAGGCCGGAGCCACCGTCTGCGTCCCGCACCGCGGAGCCGAGGGGCTCGAAGCGCTGCGCCGCCGCCTCGGGGAGGCGGAGCGCGCCCGGCTGCACGCGGCCCCGGCCGACCTGAGCGACGAGACGCCGCTCGCAGCCTTCGTCGCCGGCGTCCTCGAGCGTCACCACCGAGTGGACATCCTCGTCAATGCGGTGGGAGGCTTCGCCGGGGGCGACCTCGCCTCGACCCCCCTCCCCGAGTGGGAGCACATGCTGCGGCTCAACCTCATCTCGGCGGTGGTGGGGTGCCGCGCGGTGCTCCCGCCCATGCTCGCGGCGGGCCACGGGCGGATCGTCAACATCGCCTCGCGCGCGGTCGTGCCGCCCGCGGGGGGCTTCATCGCCTACACGGTGGCCAAGGCCGCCGTCATCACGCTCACCCAGGCCCTGGCCGAGGAGGGAAAGGGACGCGGCATCGCGGTGAACGCGGTGCTCCCAGGCACCATGGACACCCCCGCCAACCGAGCTGCGATGCCGCGCGCGGATCGCTCGGCGTGGGTCTCGACTGACGCCGTCGCAGGGGTGGTGGCATACCTCGCCTCCGATGAGGCGGGGGCCATCTCCGGCGCCTGCATCCCCGTCTGAACGAGTCCCGCGCGAAGCCCCCTGTATAATGCGCGGCATGGCCCGGAGCTGGGGCATGGCCCTCGGGGGGATCGCGCTCATGGCGCTGGCCGCCGGCTGCGGCACGCTGACGCCCCGGGCGACGGTGATTCCCCGACCGGCCGGCAGCGAGGACGACCTCCCCTCCCCGACCCGCGAGGTCCTGCCCAACGGGCTCCGCCTCATCATCCAGGACCACCGCGCCGCCGACATCGTGGCCGTGTACCTCTGGGTCGGGGTCGGGGTCCGCTACGAGCGGCCCGACGAGCTGGGCTACTCCCACTTCCAGGAGCACATGCTCTTCAAGGGCACGGACAGGTGGGGTCCCGGGCACATCGACCGCGCGGTGGAGGGGGTCGGCGGCCGCTCCAACGCGGTCACCTCGTTCGACTACACGACCTTCTACATCGTCGTCCCCTCCGAGGCCATGGACACGGCCATCGAGCTGCTGGCCGACATGGCCTTCCGCTCCACCTTCGATCCCGAGGAGATCGCGCGCGAGCGCGAGGTGATCTTCGAGGAGGCCCGCATCGAGGCCGACAATCCCAGGACCGCCATTGTGCGCCAGCTCTACGGCCTCGTCTTCGACGGCCATCCCTACGGCCGCCCGGTGCTCGGAGCCCGCGAGACGATGACCGCCGCCACCCGCGAGCGCCTGAAGGAGTACAACCGCCGCTACTACACGCCGGAGAACATGTCGGTGGTGGTGGCGGGCCCCGTGGATCCCCGAGCGGTGCGCGCCTCGGTGGCACGGACCTTCGGCCGGGCGCCCGCCTCGGGCTACCGTCCGGCGCCCCTGCCGCCGCCGCGCCCCCTCGCGGGCGGCGTGCGGCGCCAGGTCGAGCGCCCGGAGCAGCAGGCCCACCTGGCGCTCGGGTGGACGGCGCCGCGGGCGGACGACACGGACGGCTTCGCGGTGGACCTGCTCGCCTCGATCCTGGCGGGCGCGGAGAGCTCGCGGCTCGCCCGCCGGCTCCGTGACGAGGAGCGGCTCGTCTCGAGCATCAGCATGAGCTACGCCGCGCTCATGGGTGGGGGCATCGTGAGCCTCAGGGCGGAGCTGGAGGCGAAGGACCTCTCGCGGGTCGAGGAGATCGTCCTGGAGGAGATCGGGAAGATGCAGGAGAGCGGGCCCACGGAGGAGGAGCGCGTGCGGGCGCTGACCCGAGCCGAGTCCGAGCACGCCTTCACGATCGAGACCTCCGAGGGGCTGGCCAATGCCTACGGGATCGCCGAGACCACCTGGGCCCTCGAGGAGGAGCTCCGCTACGTGGAGCGGCTCCGGCAGGTCACCCGGGAGCAGATCCGGGACGCGGCCCGCCGGTTCCTGTCCCGCACTGACTACGCGCGGCTGGCCTTCGTGCCGAGAAAGGCCCAGTGAGCGCGGCCCGTCCGCCCCTCCGCCCCCCCGGGCTCCGGGTCGCCACGATCCTGCTCGCCCTGCTGGCGCTCCTGGGGCCCGTGCCGGCGGCAGCGCAGGGGCAGGGGCCGGCCGTCGCGCGCGTGAGGCTCGCCAACGGGCTGACGGTGCTCGCGCGCGAGAACCCCACGGCGCCCGTGGTGGCCATCTCGCTCGGGGTGCGCATGGGCACGCGCTGGGAGACGCGGGAGAATGCCGGGATCTCCAACCTCCTCCAGCTCATGGTGGTGCGGGGTACGGCCAGGCTGGACGGCGGCCAGATCGTGGAGGCCGCCGACCGCATGGGCGGGAGCATCGACGCCTACGGGGACGTGGACTTCTCGGAGATCGCGGCCACGGCGCTGTCCCGCCACTGGGTCGAGATGCTCGAGCTGGTGGCCGACATCGCGCTCCGCCCGACGCTGCACGAGGGCACGACCCGGGCCGTGCGCGACTTCCTCCTGCGGCAGATCCGGAACCGCGGCGACAAGCCCTACGACGCGGGGCTGGACGCGCTGTCGGCGCGCCTCTTCGGCGACCACGGCTATGCCTGGAATCCGCTTGGCCTCAGGGAGAGCGTGGAGCGGCTGGACCAGGTGACGCTCCGGGCGCATTACCGCCTCCACTACGTGCCGGGGCAGATGGTGCTGGCCGTCAGCGGCCGCGTGAAGGCGCCAGAGGTCGCGGCGCACGCGGAGCGGCTCTTCGGCGGCGCGCAGGCGGCCCCGGCGCCCCCGCTCTCCCCGGCGGCCCTGCCGGTCCCGTCCGGCGCCAGGGAAGTCCTCGAGGTGGCGGGGGCGCAGGCGCAGATCCTGGCAGGTGGGCTCGCACCGGCGCTCACGGACCCCGACCATGCGGCCGTGAAGGTGCTCAGCACGGTGCTCGGCGGGGGGATGGCCGGGCGGTTCTTCTCGGAGCTACGCGACAAGCAGGGGCTGGCCTACACGACCGGGATCCTCTACCCCACGCGCGCGGACCGGAGCTACATCCTCGCGCAGATCGGGACGGCGCCGGAGAACCTGGAGAGGTCGGAGGCCGCGCTGCTGCGCGAGCTGCGGCGGATCCAGCAGGAGCCGGTGTCGGAGGAGGAGCTGCGCGTCGCCAAGGCGTACCTCCTGGGCAACCTGGCGATGGATCGCCGCACCAACGCGCGCCAGGCCTGGTACCTGGCCGCCTTCGAGACGGCAGGCGTGGGCCACGAGTTCCTCGACGGCTACGTGACGGCGGTGCGGCGGGTGACGCCGGCGGACGTTCAGCGCGTGGCCCGACGCTACCTGTCGACGCTGCGCACGGTGGTCGTTCGGCCCCCCGCCCGCTGACCCGCCCCGGCCTCCAGCAGGATGCGGAGAAATTCCGCAGGCCGCTCAAGAAGGTCCAGATGCAAGGCGGCACCCGACGGCCGCACGCGAGGCGTACTCTCTGTACGTTGAGCGTGCGGCCGAGGGCGCCAACGCCGCAGATGGGCCTTGTTCAGCGGCCTGCTAGAGGCGCGCCATGGCGGGCGCGGTCACGATCACCTCGTTCTGCACCCCCCTCGCGCCCGGGATCCCGGCCAGCGCCTCCTCGACCGTCTTCCGCTGCTGCTCCCGGTCCACACCTCCGCTCACGGTCAGCCAGCCGTCCCGGCACGTGATACCGAGGGCGAGACGCCGCGTCTCGGGATTCGTCATGAGCGTGGCGCGGGCGCGCGCGGCCAGACTCAGGTCGCCGACCTCGGCGAGCGACTCGGCCGTCGGACGGAACCGCTCGCTGACCAGCAGCTCCCGGACGAGGTGGCAGGCCTCCTCCACGTCCACGCGCTCGGTGTTGAGCGTCATGTCGTAGAGCAGCGGGTCCTCCCAGTCCACGTGGAAGAGGAACTTGAGGCGGGCCGCGCGCTCCCGGTCGCTCTGCCGCACGAGGTGCTCGGCGGCCTCTGCCGTCAGCCCCTGCCGCACCTCGATGCGGCGGGCCCGGAGCAGCTCGGGCGCGATGACCCGGACCTTCAGCGCGTGCCGGACCCGGCGCAGCACCAGGGACGAGCCGCGGCCCGAGATGACCAGGTTGTCGCGCGCCGCCATCTCCAGGATGATGGTCTCGACGAAGGTCTGGTACCGGTGATGCGTGTCGCTGAAGCGCTCCCAGAGGCTCGGCTTCTCCTCCGTGAAGTGCTCGAGGGTCATCACGCCCTCGCCGAACCGGCTGGCGGCCTCGAGGATGATCTCCCTGTCCGCGCATTGCCAGGACAGGGTCTGGGCGAGCTGACGACCGATCTCCTCGCCCAGGCTGCCGAGGGTCTGGGATATGGCCACGATGCTCATCGGGCACCTCCCGCCGGCCTCACCGCCGGCCCCACTGCCCCCTGCACATGTCGGTTGACGGGATCCGCTGCCGGCATCGTCCCCCCCTGCCGGGGGAGACGCAAGGGCATCCTACCGCCGCGCGTCAGCCGGGCTGGAGCACCTCTCTGAAGGAACGCAGGACCCGGTCCGGGCGCACCGGGCTGCCGGCGGGGAGCCCGCGGCCGGTCCCGTCCACCCACGCCGCGCGGAGACCCAGACGCTGCGGGCCCGCCACGTCCCACTCGAGGTTGTCGCCGACCATCCAGCTGTCCCTGGCGGGCGCGCCCAGGGCGGCGAGGGCGTGGCGGTACACGGCCTCGTCCGGCTTGCCCGCGCCGAACTCTCCCTCGATGACGATGACACGGAAGAAGCGCGCCAGGTCGAAGCGCTCGATCTTCTCGCGCTGCTGCGAGGAATCACCGTTGGTGACCAGGGCGAGCGGTACCCCACGCTGCCGGAGCTGGGCCAGGGCCTCCAGCGCGCCCGGCAGGAGGCAGAGTGCCGCCCGTCGGCGAGCCGCGAAGTCCTCCGCGATCGCGGCGGCGAGCGGATGGGCGGGCAGCCCGAGGCTCTCCAGGGCGTGCGCGGCGATCTTCCGCCAGGCCCCCGGCATGTCCACCCGCTCCCGCCGGTGGCGCTCGGGGTCCCCCCAGAACCAGCGTCGCGTCGCCACCACGGCGGCCACCAGGGGCCCAGGGTCGATGCCCGCGGGTCCGGCGGCGCCGGTGCAGGCCTCCTCCCACGAGGCGGCGGCGCCCCCCGAGTAGTCGAGGATCGTGTCGTCGAGATCCGCCAGGAGCGCCCTCATGGCAGGGCCGGCTCGACGGCCGCGAAGGGCGGCAGCTCCGGACGGCACACCGCCCGGAAGTTGCACCAGCGGCAGAGCCGGAGATCCTCGGCCTTCTCGAAGTCCTCAGGCTCGGCCAGGTTGAGCGCAGGGTCCTTCAGATACGCCCTCATGGCCCGCACCGACAGCCGGATGTGCTCCCGCACGCGCTCGAGGATCGCCTCGTCGCAGGGGTGGGGCGTCACGCGCCCCTCACGCAGGTTGACCTCCAGGAGGTCCACGCGCTCGGGCGTCACCCCCAGGACCTCCAGCGCGTACAGCGCATAGCCGCCGAGCTGGAGCGCCACGTTGTTGCCGTTGCCACCCGTCTTCCAGTCCACGAGCTGGAGCCGCCCCGCCTCGTTCCAGTAGCCGAAGTCGGGCGCGGCGTAGACCAGCGTGCCCTCGAAGGGGAAGGAGCCGATGTCCTCGATGAGGATCCAGCGGTCGGTGGGGGCGCGCTTGATCTCGCCGAGGAGCGGCAGCCGGTGGAAATTGCGAAGGCACCGGACCACGTTGTCGCGGAGGGCTCTCCACTCGGCATCCTTGATCGGCACCGCGTACTCGTGCTCGAAGAGCCCTGTCCGCTTGGGGGTCTGCCGGTACACCCCGTCGCGCGAGCCCTTCCACTCCTCGCGCATCTGGCGCACCGTGTCCTCGATGAGCGAGGCCTCGGAGAGCGCGTAGCCGTCGCGGAGGGCCAAGAGCGCGCGCTCCACGGCCTCGTGGACGAGTCGCCCCGCCCACATCTGCCGCGTCCCGAGCTGCTTGAGGACGTAGAGAACGCGCGTCGCCGGGTCCCCGGTCTGGTCCCATCCGCCCCAGGCGCCGTAGTAGTGGAAGTAGTAGCGGCGACGGCACTCCTGGAAGATATTGTCCCGGGTGCGGGACCACGACAGCTCGTTGACGAGGTCGGCCACGGGCCCAGCATAGCAGGAGCGGGCCCCCGCGGGGGCGGCTCCGCCTCCTGACGCGGCGCGCTGTGCCCGGGCGGTTCCGGACCCTTGCGACGGGAGCCGCCCGCGTGCTAGTCTCGCGGGACTTTCGGTCCGGACAGCTCACTGCTCCGTCGGCACATAGGGGGAGGCGCGATGCCATTCGTGAACATCCGGATCTACGCGGGGCACGGCAAGGAGCGGAAGGATGAGATCGCGCGGCGGGTGACCGACGCCATCTCGGAGGTGGCCCAGGTGCCGCGCGAGGCCATCTGGGTGATCATCGAGGAGATCGACCCGCCGGACTGGTACGTCGCCGGGAGGCCCGGGGACCGGATGAGAAAGTGAGCCTGGAGGCCCGCGACCCCCGGCTCGCCGCCGTCGTTGGGTCGGAGGTCGCCTTCGACCGCATCGCGACCGGCTGCCTCTTCACCGAGGGCCCTCTCTGGCATCCGCGGGATCACTACCTCCTCTGGAGCGATATGCCGGGCGACCACCTGCGGCGCTGGTCGGCGCAGGACGGCGTGACCACGTTCCGCAAGCCGTGCAACATGTCCAACGGCCTGACGTGGGACCGCCAGGGGCGGCTCCTGGCCTGCGAGCACGCCTCGAGCCAGGTGTCCTGCACGGGGGCCGACGGGCGCATCGCGCCGCTGGCGACGCATTACCAGGGCAAGCAGCTCAACAGCCCCAACGACATCGTCTGCGCCGCCGATGGCGGCATCTACTTCAGCGACCCGCCGTACGGCCGGGCCGAGTACTACGGCGTCAAGCGCGAGCAGGAGCTACCCTTCCAGGGGGTCTACCGCGTGGGTGCCGACCCGCAGAGCCCGATCCTCCTGGTGGACGATCTCGCCCTGCCCAACGGGCTCTGCTTTTCGGTGGACGGCCGGCGCCTCTTCGTCAACGACACGGCCCGCCAGCACATCCGCGTCTTCGACGTGAAGGCCGACGGCAGGCTCTCGGGCGGGCGCATCTGGGCCGAGACCGTCGGCGATGGCCCGGGCGCCCCGGACGGGATGAAGATCGACTCGGTCGGGAACGTCGACTGCTGCGGGCCGGGAGGCATCCACGTGTTCACCCCGGAGGCCCGGTGCCTCGGCGTCATCCATGTGCCCGAGTACACGGCCAACATGGCCTGGGGCGATGCCGATTACCGGAGCCTGTACATCACGGCGTCCACCTCGGTCTACCGGCTGCGCGTCCTCGTCCCTGGCCTGCCGGTCTTCTGACGTGGCACCTCACGCGATCAAAGGAGGTTCAGGCATTACGATGCGCGTGCTGACGATGCTCCTGGCCGGGCGCCTGGCGCTGCCGCTGGCCGCCGAGGCCCAGAAGCCAGGTCCAAGGTCGGCTGCCCGATGATCCTGTCGGGCTCCAGTGCGCCGGACGGCGAGCGACCGCGTCCGGATGCGGCAGTCGGGCCGGCTGCCGTACCGAAACCCACAAAGCGGAGGAGACGATTTATGAAGCGATTGCTGATGCTCATGGCCGTCGGCGTGCTGATCGCCGGTGAGGCACCGGCGCAGGAGCCGATTCGCATCGGTGCGATGTATCCGCTGACAGGTGGCGGCGCGATCTACGGCGTGCCGGCGTTGGCCGGGCACCAGCTTGCGATCGAGGAGATCAACCGGCGCGGCG
>JACOVB010000154.1 GCA_016177555.1 Candidatus Rokuibacteriota bacterium | reverse complement strand
TAGCGGTACTGGCCGACCAGCAGGACCGTGTCGCGGTCGACGAACGGGAGGATGCCCACGCACTCGGTGCACTGGACGACGCCGTAGATTGTGGTGCTGCCGTCGGGCAGCTCGGCGAGGTCCTCGTGCACCGTGATCCAGCGGTTTTCATAGATCGGCCGCGTGGAGGCTGTTCGCCAGGGCATGCGGGACGACGGATGCGGCGTCGGGGGACCGGGCGCTGGCGGGACGCTCATGGCGATCGCTTTCTTGTACCATGCATGCGCCGCGGCAACCAGCCGTTGATTGTCTCGCGCCAGGGTGGCGGCTATAATCAAGTGCGCATCGCCACCCCTCGCTCAAGGAGAGCCCCATGCCCCTGCCGCCCCCGGTCGAGACTCTGTGGAACGAGCTGCAGTCCGTGCGCGCCGACATCCTGAAGGAGGTGGAAGGGTGCTCCCAGGCCCAGGCCGACTGGCGTCCGGGCGACGCGGACTGGTCGGCCGGCGAGATCATCCATCACCTCATGCTCGCCGAGGTCGGCACCGGCAAGCTCACCTCCAAGCTCCTCAAGGAGGCGGGCCCCGGGCTCGCTGCGTATCCTGCGGACCTGACGGCGCTGCGCCCGCTGCCGTCGCGGGTTGCGGGCCCCACCGAGGCGCCTCCGGGCGTTCGCCCCGAGAGCGGGCATCCCATCGGGCAGCTCGTGGCCGACTTCAAGACCGCGCGGGAGCGGAGCCGGCAATCCATCGAGCGGATGGGGGCGGTGGACTTCCGCCGCTTGACCTGGACCCACGCGACGTTCGGAGAGATGGACCTGTCGCAGTGGTGGCAGCTCCAGGCCTGGCACGACGCCGATCATCTCCGGCAGCTGCGCACCTTGAAGTCGACGCCTGGCTTCCCGGCGCGCTGAGCGGGCCCGGCCGCGTCCCAGACATGAAGGTCATCCTCCGCTACCCGAAGCGGGAGGTCGAGATCGCCGGCCGGCGCCGCGTGAAGGAGCTGCTCAAGGAGCTCGAGGTGTTGCCGGAGACCGTGCTCGTCATCCGCGGCTCCGAGCTCCTGACAGGCGACGCCGTCGTCGGGGACGAGGACGTGATCGAGCTGCGTCCCGTGATCTCGGGCGGCGGGCGGGAGGACAGGCCATGAAGTGCCGCAAGTGCGGAGAGTCAGCGGCGCTCGACCTGCGCCGCCACAACGCCGCGTTCTGCGTGCCTCACTTCACCGAGTTCTTCCGGAAGCAGGTGCGCGAGGCGATCCATCATTACCGGATGTTCACCCCGGACGAGACCGTGATGGTGGCCGTCTCGGGCGGCAAGGACTCGCTGGCGCTCTGGGACGTGCTCATCGAGGAGGGGTATCCGACCGTTGGCCTGTACCTGGACCTGGGCATCTTCGACTACTCGCGGGAGTCCCGGGAGAAGTGCGAGGCCTTCGCGGCGGCGCGCCGCCAGCGGCTCCTGATCGAGCGCGTGGACGCCGCCATCGGCGCGCCGATCCCGGAGGTCCAGAAGGCCACGCGGCGACCGACCTGCTCGGCCTGCGGGCTGAGCAAGCGCTACCTGATGAACCGTGCCGCCCTGACCCACGGGTTCGTGGTCGTGGCCACCGGCCACAACCTCGACGACGAGGCAGCCACGCTGTTCGGCTCGGTGATGCACTGGCAAACCGACGCCCTGTCGCGCCAGTCGCCGGCGCTCGCCTCCACGCACCCCAAGCTGGTCCGCCGGGTGAAGCCGCTGTACCGGCTCTCGGAGCTGGAGACGGCGGCCTTCGCCTTCCTGCGGGGGATCGACTACATCGTGGAGGAGTGCCCCTTCGCGGCGGGCGCGACCTCGCTGGCGCACAAGGAGGCCCTCAACCGGCTGGAGGCCGCCTCGCCGGGCGTCAAGCACAACTTCCTCTTCGGCTTCCTGGAAAAGGCGCGGCCCGCCTTCGAGCGCGGGCAGGATGTCCAGCTCACGGAGTGTGCGTCCTGCGGTCAGGTGACCACGGGCGAGATCTGCGCGTTCTGCAAGCTCGCCGACCAGGTCAAGCGCCGCAGCACCCCGCTGACGCGCCCGAGTGGCGACCCATCACAGTGATCCGGGGGACAGGGAGGCGCTCATGCAGAACGCGGTGATCGTCGGAGCGGTGCGGAGCGCGGTGGGGCGGAAGAACGGAACGCTGTCCGGGGTGCGACCGGACGATCTCCTGGCCGACACCCTCACGGCCCTCGTGCAGCGCACCAGGATCGATCCCACCGAGGTGGAGGATGTCGTGATCGGCTGCGTCAGCAAGGTCGGCGAGCAGGGCTTCAACATCGCCCGGAACGCCGCCCTCATCGCCGGCTTCCCGCTCGATGTCTGCGGGACCACGCTCGACCGGATGTGCGGCTCCGGACAGCAGGCCGCAAACTTCGCCGCCATGGGCGTCATGGCCGGGCAGTACGAGTGCGTGATCGCAGGCGGGGTGGAGAACATGACCCGGGTGCCCATGGGGTCGGACGGCTCAGGGCCCGGCGAGGGGCCGCTGTCCCCGCGGCTCCAGGCCCTCTACACCATCATCCCGCAGGGGCTCTCCGCCGAGATGGTGGCCGAGCGGTGGGGGCTCAAGCGCGAGGATCTCGACGACTTCTCCGCCCGGAGCCACGAGAAGGCGGGCCGGGCCATCGCCGAGGGGCGCTTCACGCGGGAGATCGCGCCCCTCACGCTGCCCGACGGCAGCGTGTTCGACACGGACGAGGGGGTGCGCGTGCCGGTGAACCGGGAGAAGATGGCCGCGCTGGCGCCGTCGTTCAAGTCCGACGGAGTCGTCACGGCCGCGAACTCCTCCCAGATCTCGGACGGCGCCGCGGCGCTCCTGATCATGTCCGAAGCGCGGGCCAAGGCCCTCGGGCTCCCTCCCCGCGCCCGGATCGTGGCCACCTCGCTGGCCGGCGTGGACCCGGCCATCATGCTCACCGGACCGATCCCGGCGACGCAGCGCGTGCTGAAGAAGGCCGGGCTCACGCTCGAGCAGATGGACCTCTTCGAGATCAACGAGGCCTTCGCCTCCGTGGTGCTGGCCTGGGAGCGGGAGCTTCACCCTGACATGGATCGGGTGAACGTCAACGGCGGGGCCATCGCGCTCGGTCATCCGCTCGGGTGCTCCGGCGCGCGCCTCATGACGACGCTGCTGCACGAGCTCGAGCGGCGAGGGAAGCGCTTCGGGCTTCAGACCATGTGCATCGGCTTCGGGCAGGGGATTGGCACCATCATCGAGCGGCTGTAGCCGGCCGCCGATAAAGGCCCATCTGCTTCGTTGGCGCCCTCGGCCGCGCGCTCGACGTGGCTCGCTCACGCTCGCCCGGATCTCCGGATCCGCTCGTCTCGCCTCCGGCTCGGCTCGCCAAGCGGAGTACGCCTCGCGTGCGGCCGTCGGGCGCCGCCTTGCATCTGGGCCTTTTTGAGCGGCCGGCGGGGCCGCGGGCGCGTCAGGCGTGGCTCGCGTGCTCCCCGAGGACGCTCTGGACCGCCCGGTGGAACTCCGGTGGGGTCACGGGCTTGAACAGGACGCTCGTCACTCCCAGCGCCCGGCACCGCTCCTGATCCTCCTCCTGGAGCCCCCAGCCCGTGATGAAGACCACGGGAACGTTCCGGTCCCGCGTGCGGACCCGCTGCGCGACCTCCCACCCGGTCATGCCGGCCATGCCGATGTTGGTCAGCACGAGATCGAACCCGCCGGGCACGAAGACCCGCATGGCTTCGGCTCCGCTCGACACCGGCAGGACGTGATGGCCGGCATCCCGGAGCATCTCGCCGAGGATGGTCAGGACCTGGGCGTCGTTGTCCACCAGGAGGATGCGGCCGTGCCGGCTGCCCACGGGCTCCCGGTCGGCTGAGCCCGCCGCCGCCGCCGCCGGCTTGCCGACGGGCAAGACGATGGTGAAGGTGGTGCCGCGCCCGAGATGGCTGTCCACGCGCATCTCGCCGCCGTGCCGCTTCACGATCGAGTAGGACACGGATAGCCCGAGGCCCGTGCCCGCGTCGCCCTTCGTGGTGAAGAAGGGATCGAAGATCCGCGTCCGCACCGCTTCGGGCATGCCGGTGCCGGTGTCGCTGACCGTGAGGACCACCGACTCGCCGCCGCCGATGCGCGTCTGGAGGCTCAGGGTGCCGCCCTTGGGCATGGCGTCGAGGGCGTTCAGGATCAGATTGGTCACGACCTCGTTCAGCTCCGAGGGACGGCCCATCACGGCCGGGACCGCGGGCAGGGTCAGCTCGAGCCGGAGGGGCAGGCCGCTCTTGGCCGAGCGCTCCTCCCAGCGCGGCTGGGTGATGGCCACGGCGTCGTGGATGACCTGGTTCAGATCCAGCGAGACGAACGGTTCGTCGGGACGCAGCCGGGCGAACTTCTGGATGCGCCGGACGGTCTCGGCCCCGCCCGCGGCCGCCGCCTCGATGACATCCAGCCCCCGGCGGACCACGTCCAGGTTGGCGGGGTTCTTCCCCATGAGCTGCGCGTAGCCCATGATGGCCTGGAGCAGATTGTTGAAGTCGTGGGCGATGCCGCCGGCCATCTGTCCCAGCGCGGTGAGCTTCTCCGACTGGAGGAGCTGGGTCTCGAGCTCGCGCTGCACCGTCGCGTCATGCACGATCGCGAGCATGCCCTCGATCTGGCCGTCGCGGCCGGTGAGCGCGGACAGCGTCACCGCCAGCGTGAGGGCGGTGCCGTCCGCGCGCTTGGACGCCACCTCGAACGCCTTCATCGGCGTGCCGGGCGTCAGGGCCGCGCGGGCCGCACGATAGCGGTCCTGGGGCAGGAGCTCGGTCAGCGGCTGGCCCACCGCCTCCCGGGCCGGCAGGGCGAAGATGCGCTCGGCGGCGGGGTTCCAGGCGACGATCCTCTCGTCGCGGTCCACCGAGATGATCCCGTCACCGGCCGAGTGGATGAGCTGCTCCAGCGATCGCTTTGTCTCCGTCACCTCGCCGTAGAGGCGCGAGTTGCGGATCGCGACCGCCAGGTACTCCGAGAGCATCTCGAGGAGCTCGCCCTCGCGCGGGTCGATCGGGCGCCCCTCGGCGCGGTTGGCCGCCGCGAGGTAGCCGAGGGTGGCGCCGTCGTCGCGGATCGGGCACATGACCGTTCTGTCGCCGCCCGGGCCGCCGGCGGGGCTCGGTCCGAGATGGATGGTCACCTCGTCGTAGCCGAGCGCGTCGCGGAGCAGCTCGGTGATGGTGGCGGTGAGCTGGGTCAGGTCGAGCTGCCCCAGGATGCCCCGGGAGATCTCCCGGAGGATGGAGAGCTGGGTCACGCGGAGGGATTGCTCGGCCTGCTCGCGCCGCGCCTCCTCCTCGAGGGTGCGGGTCTTGGACGACAGCGAGCGCATCTCGTCCACGAGGGTCGTCAGCTGGCTGCGCGTTCCCAGCTCCGTCTGCCGGCGCGCCAGGGCGCGACGGGTTGTGTCCTCGAGATCCTGCCGGCTGAACGGCTTGATCAGGTACTCGAAGGCCCCGTGCGTCAGCGCGTTCTTGACCGTCTCGAGGGAGGCATAGGCGGTGATCATCACCACCTCGATGCTCGG
>JACOVB010000046.1 GCA_016177555.1 Candidatus Rokuibacteriota bacterium | reverse complement strand
TGAGCCGGCCCACCAGATTGTGCTGCTGATAGATCGTCCCGATCCGCATCCGCGCCTGGCGGAGCTCGACATCCGACAGCCGCGTCACGTCGATCCCGTCGAGCCTCACGATCCCCGAAGTGGGGAGCAGGGTCAGGTTCATGATCCGGAAGAGCGTGGTCTTGCCGGCCCCGCTCGGACCGACGACGGCGACCTGCTCACCGGGCCCCACGGTCAGCGTGAGGCCGTCGAGGCCCGCGGTGCCGTCGTTGAACACCTTGCGCAGGTCGAGAAGCTCGTACATCTACTTGAGCAACCCAGCCGCGATGGCGGCCTCCTCGGTCCCCTTCCAGTCCGTGTCCTTGGCCTTGATGTACTTCTTCGTCCGGTGCAGATCGAGCAGCTTCTTGTGCTCGGGGTTCCGGTAGTCGAGCTTGAGGAACGCCGCCGTGATCCGGTCCAGGAGCCCCTGGTCCAGCTCCCCCCGGGCGGTCCACACGTAGTCCACGTAGGGCGGCGTCGTGTAGAACACCGCCACCTTGGACCGATCGACCTTCTGCTGCTGGACCAGCTTGTCCCAGACGAGGAAGTTCAGGGCGCCAGCGTCCACCTTCCCCGACTCGACCCAGAGCGCCGTGGCGTCATGGGCCCCGGAGAACGCCACCTGCTTCAGGTCCTTCTCGGGAGTGATCCGCGCCTGCAAGAGGAAGTACCGCGGCATCAGGTGGCCCGAGGTGGACGAGACCGAGCCAAAGGCGAATGTCTTGCCCCGAAGATCCTCCAGGCCCTTGATGCCGGAGCCGGGGCGCGCAACAAAGACCGACCTGAACTCGGCATCCTCCTGCCGCAGCACGAGCCGCCGCGCCGTGCCGTTGGTCCGCCGCACGGCCTGGACGGACGTGAAGCCGCCGTACCACACCATATCGAGCTTCTTCGCGGCCAGCCCCTCGACCGTGGCCGCGTAGTCCACCACCGGCGTGAACTGGACCTTCATGCGAAGCTCCCGCGAGAGGTACTCGGCAAACGGGGCGTAGATCCGCAGCAGCTCGCTGGGGCTCTCATCGGGGATGGCGGAAACCCTGAGGATCTCCGTCGTGTCGCCCCGGGCCGGCCCCACCGCGGCCGACGTCACCAGCAGGAGCAGAAGCGCCGTGCCCAGTTCCGCGCGCAGGCGTGTGATCACGAAATCCCCCTCACGAGCGTCGTGGATGACGCCCGTTGAGATGCCCACTCACGCGATCGGGATTCGATACTCGGTCACATTGGCGGGAGCGATAGGCGGGGCGGACTTGAATCGAGGACGCCTATGCGTGGACGGCGATCTTCGCCTCTTCGGTCACCTCGCCGATCTCCCAGCATGGCTCCCCACGCCGAGCGAAGCCCTCGATCACGGCGCTCCGGCGCTCTCGAGGAACCGAGAAGAGGAGTCCCCCGGAGGTCTCAGCCTCGAAGAGGAGTCCAACGAGCGCCTCCGGCACCGAGGGATCGATGGCGAGCCGTCCACTCTCGCCGAGGGTGTGCTCCACGTGGCGCCGGTTGCGCTTCATGCCGCCGCTCCAGTGCCCCTTCTCGGCCAGGACCAGGGCGCCCGGGAGCAGCGGCAGGTCCTTCGCGCGCAGCGCGATGCCGGCACCGGAGGCCTCCACCATCTCGGCGGCGTGGCCGAGAAGGCCGAAGCCGGTGATGTCGGTGGCCCCGCGCACGCCCACCTCCTGCGCCACCTCCGAGGCCGCGCGGTTCAGCCGGAGCATGCTCTCGATGGCCTCGTCGAGCACCGCGGGATCGCAGGCATCCGCCTTCGCGGCGGTCGCGATCACGCCGGTCCCCAGGGGCTTGGAGAGAAACAGGCACTCGCCGGCGCGCAGCCCCCCCTTGATGAAGATCCTCGAGGGGTGCACCCGCCCGGTGACGCACAGCCCGTACTTCGGCTCGGCATCCACCACGGTGTGGCCGCCCGCGATGACGCCACCGGCCTCGCGCACCTTGTCCGCTCCCCCGCGGAAGATGGCCGCGATGGTGTCCTGCGGGAGCTCCCGGGGAAAGCCTGCCACGTTGAGGGCGAAGAGCACCTGCCCGCCCATGGCGTAGACGTCCGACATGGAGTTGGCCGCCGCGATGGCGCCGTAGAGGTACGGGTCGTCGACGATGGGCGGGAAGAAGTCCACGGTCTCCACCACCGCAACCTCGTCGCTGATGCGGTAGACCGCGGCGTCGTCGCTGTGCCCAAGCCCCACGAGGAGGTCGGGGGGCTCCTCCTGCTTGAGCCCCCCCAGCACGTCCCGGAGATCCCCGGGACCCATCTTGGAGGCTCAGCCGGCGCAGGCGGCGTAGCTGGTGAGGCGGATCTCCTTCCCGCTGCGCGGCGCTGGCATCGGCGTGTCCATGGTCTCCCTCGGCCTCGTGATGTTTGGATGCCGAGAGCGCGGGGAACGGTTCAGTCGCGCTCGGCCGACTCGGCATCCAGGAAGACCCGGAAGGCCTCGGCCAGCGGGGACCGGCTGCGGTCCCTGTGGGTCACCACGTGGAATGCGCGGGTCACGCTCAGGTCCTTCACGCGGAGACCCCAGAGGAGGCCGTGCCGGCACTCCTCCTCCACGGCGCGCCTGGAGAGGACCGAGATGCCGACGCCCGCCTTGACAGCTTGCTTGATGGCCTGCGTCGAGCCCATCTCCCCCACGATCCGGAAGGCATCGAGACGCAGATCGGCGGCGGCGAGCGCCGCTTCCAGCGCCGCGCGCGTCCCCGACCCTCGCTCGCGGATCAGGAGGGGCTCGGCCCTGAGCTCCTCGAGGGTCACCTGGGTGCGGCCGTGCCACGCATGGCCGGCAGGCACCACGACGACCTCCTCGTCGGGCATCAGCTCTCGGTACTCCACCGCCCGGTGGGGCAGGCGGGCGCCGACGACGCCGAGCTCGGCCTTCCCCTCTACCACCCAGCCCACGACGGCCTGGCTGTCGCCGATCAGGAGCGTGATGGAGATCTCGGGGTACTTGTCCTTGAAGCGGCCGATGAGGGGCGGCAGGACGTACTCGCCGGGGATCGTGCTCGCGCCGATGAGCAACCCGCCGCTCATCTTCCCCTGGAAGCTGTCCAGCGCCTGGCGCGCCTCACGCTGGAGTGCGAGCATGCGGCTCGCGTAGGAGACCAGCAGCTCTCCGGCGCGCGTCACCGCGGCCCCGCGTCCGAGGCGATCGAGCAGCCGCACTCCGAGCTCGTCCTCCAGCGTGCGGATGTGCTCCGACACCGTGGGCTGCGTGAGATGCAGGGCCTCGGCCGCCCTCGAGAACGAACCGATCTCGGCGACCTTGACGAAGATCTCGAGCTGGCGGAGGTCCATGACGGAACTGAGTATAGGGGCCGCTCCGACCACTGTCCAGCCGGAGCGCGGGGACAAGCACGAGGCCCGAGGTCCCCCGCAGGCCGCTCAAACAGGTCCAGATGCAAGCGGCGAGGGAGGCGACGGGCGAGGCGTACTTCGCTTGGCGAGCCGAGCCGGAGGCGAGGTGAGCGGATCCGGAGATCCGGGCGAGCGTGAGCGAGCCACGTTGAGCGAGGAGCGACCGAGCCAACGCCGCAGATGGGCCTGTTTGAGCGGCCTGCTAGCGCAACAGGCTCTCGGCGGCCTCCATGAGGCCCTCGGATAGCGTGGGATGCGCGTGGATGGTCGCGGCGACATCCTCGGCCAGGAGCGCGTTCTCGACGGCCAGCGCGCCTTCCGCGATCAGCTCTCCGGCGCCGGGCCCGACGATCCCGACGCCGAGGACCCGGCCCGAGGTCGGGTCGATCACGAGCTTCGTCAGTCCGTCCGAGCGGCCCAGCGTGGCGGCCCGGCCCGAGGCTGCCCACGCGAACTTCCCGATGCGCACCTCGCGCCCGGCCGCCTGGGCCTCATGCTCGGTCAGGCCGCACCACGCCACCTCGGGATCCGTGAAGACGACCGCCGGCACGGCTCGATTGTCGAAGGCCGCCGGGCGCCCCGCGATGGCCTCGGCCGCGACCTTGCCCTGGCGCATGGCGCGGTGGGCCAGCATGGGCTCGCCCGTGACATCCCCCACGGCATAGATCCGCGGGTCTTCCGTCCGGCAGCGGTCGTCGACGGGAATCACCCCGCGCGCGTCCGGGCGAACGCGCGTGGCTTCGAGCCCCAGCCCGTCGCTCTGCGCCCGGCGCCCCACGGCCATCAGCACGCGGTCGAACACCATGGCGGCCCGGCCCTCGATGCGCGCCTCGACGACGGCTCCGCTGTCCACGAGGCCGGCCACGCGCGCTCCCAGGTGGACCTCGGCGAACAGCTTCTCCACACGGCGGGCCAGCGGCTGGACCAGATCGCGATCGACTCCAGGCAGGAGCCCGTCCATCATCTCCACCACGGTAACCCGGCTGCCGAGGGCGGCGTACACCGTGCCCAGCTCGAGGCCGATGTACCCGCCGCCGATCACGAGGAGTCGTTCGGGGACATCAGGCAGCTCCACCGCCGCCGTGGAGTCCATGATGCGTTCGCTGCGCGCCGCGAGGCCCGGAAGCATGGCGGGCCGCGACCCGGTGGCGACGATGGCGTGGGCGAAGCGGATCTTCTGCGGCTCGTCCCCCTCGACCCTGAGTCCGCGCGAGCTCTCGAACACGGCGCGCCCGCCGACCACGTCCACGCCCTTGCCTTTCGCCACGGCCGCCAGCCCCCGCGCGAGCCGCCCCACGACCCGCTCCGTCTTCCATGTGCGCAGGGCATCCAGCGCGATCCGTGGCTCGCCGAAGTCCACCCCGAGCTCCCGCGCGCGCTCGGCCTCCGAGATCAGTCCCGCGACGTGCAGCAGCGCCTTGGACGGGATGCAGCCCTCGTGCAGGCAGACACCGCCGAGCCGCTTGCCGGCATCCACGACGACGGCCTCGAGCCCCAGCTCCGCGGCGCGGAAGGCCGCCGAGTACCCGCCCGGCCCCCCGCCGACCACGGCCATGTCCACCTCGCGCACGAGATCGCCCATGACCATTGAGCAGAGGACTCCTCGCGCGGTTACCCGGGGAGACGACGCAGCATCACGGCGCGCCGCATCACAGCCCCAGCAGCAGCTGGTCGGGGTGCTCGAGGCGCCGCACGATCTCCGAGGCGAAGCGGGCACCGTCGGCGCCGTCGGCCACGCGGTGGTCGAAGGTGAGCGACAGCGGCAGCATGAGGCGCGGGACGATCTGTCCCTCGCGCACGACGGCCTCCTCCCGCGCCCGCGCCACTCCGAGAATCGCGGCCTCGGGATAGTTGATGATGGGGATGGCACCGGTCCCGCCCAGGGCGCCGATATTGCTGATGGTGAAGGTGCCGCCGCGCAGGTCCTCGATCGTGCCCTTGCCGTCGCGCACGCGCTGGGCCAGGGCGCCCAGCTCGCGGGCGATCTCCATCACGGGCTTCCGGTCCACGTCGCGCAGCACGGGAACGATCAGCCCGCGCTCGGTGGCCACCGCCACGCCCAGATGGTAGTAGCGCTTCAGGATCAGCTCGCCGGCCGCCGCGTCGAGGCTCGCGTTGAACTGCGGATGCGCCCGGAGCGCCAGCGCCGTCGCCTCGA
>JACOVB010000043.1 GCA_016177555.1 Candidatus Rokuibacteriota bacterium | reverse complement strand
GGCAGCCTGGTGGGCCTCCTCTTCGCCCTGGCCGCACCGGTGGCAGCCGCCGGTCCCGTCGGCGCCGGCTGGATCTACGACCACACCGGCAGCTACGGCCTCGCCTGGTGGCTCTCGGCCGGCTGTAACCTCCTGGCCCTCGCCCTGCTCGCCTTCGCGCGGCCGCCCGCCACGACATGATCTCCTCCCGGCTACCCACGACTGACCCAGAAATCTAGCGCAAACGGGGGATTACCTTCACCCCGACCTCCCGCGTATGGTGGCCTCGTCCTCACCGAGACCACGGGCCCCACCAAATGGAGGAACATCATGGCGCTCAGGGGGCTGGCCCGCGCGCGGGCCCTCTACGAAGGGCGGGACCAGCGGGCCCGCGAGCTCAAGGCGGAAGGGCGGAAGGTCGTCGGCTACCTCTGCTACTTCGCCCCGCCCGAGATCCTGGAGGCGGCGGGGCTCGTGCCCTACCGCATCCGGGGCGATGTGCGCCATCCGGTGACCCGGGCCGATGAGTACGTCGAGCCCTATGGCTGCCCCTTCGTCAGGAACACCTTCGACCTCGCCGTCACCGGGCGCTACGACTTCCTGGACGGCCTCGTGATGTCGCATGCCTGCGACAGCGTCCAGCGCATGTACGGGATCTGGACGCATTACAAGCCGACGGCATTCAGCCACATGGTCAATGTCCCCCACACGGTCACCGAGGCCTCCGAGCGCTTCTACCGCCGGGAGCTCGGCTTCTTCAAGGAGCGGGTGGAGCAGCTGGCCGGTCGCCCCATCTCGGACGAGGCCCTTCACGAGAGCATCGCCTCCTACAACCGCACCCGCGAGCTGACGCGGGAGCTCTACGCGCTCCGCAAGTCCGACCCGCCCCGCCTCTCGGGGGCCGAGATGCTCGAGGTCCTCATCGCGGGCACGGGGCTCCCGGCGGCCGAGTTCGAGGATCTCCTCCGCGAGGTGCTGGCGGAGGTGAGGGCGCGCGCCGCGGGTCCAGGGGGGACGCAGGCCCGGCTCCTCTTCTACGGATGCATCAACGACGACGTCTCGCTGATCCGCCTCGTCGAGGAGTGCTCGGCGCACGTGGTGATGGACGACACCTGCATCGGGGCCCGGGGCATGGCGGGCACGGTGCCCGACGGCGCCGACCCCATGGGCGGGTTCGTCGAGTACTACTTCCGCGGCTTCCAGTGCCCCCGCACCTACCGCGGTACCGATCTCTCGCGCTTCGACTACGTCGTGGAGGCGGCGCGGGAGTACGGCGCCCAGGGGGTCATCCTCTACATCCTGTCCTTCTGCGACCCCCACAAGTTCGACCTCGTGGAGGTCCGCCGGCACCTCGAGCAGGCGGGCCTCGCGAGCCTCGTCCTCGAGGACGACTACACCCTGGCCAACGTCGAGTCCATGCGGACCCGCATCCAGGCCTTCGTGGAGATGCTGTCGTGAGCGGAACGCCGACCCGGAGGACGCCATGACGGAGCTGCGCCGCGCGACCAAGTCGCTGGACACCGTGCGCCGGGCGAGGGAGATGCTCGGAAGCTATTACAAGCGCGCCGAGGGGCGCCGGGAGGGAGCGCCGCTGGCCTGGTGCATGGCCGGCGTCCCGTCAGAGGTGCTCCAGGCCTTCGACCTCTCCTCCGAGTGGCCCGAGAACTTCGGCACCCTCTGCGCCTCGCGGGGAGTGGCCGCGGAGCTCTGCGAGCGCGCGGAGGGCGAAGGCTACTCCCAGGACCTCTGCTCCTACGTGCGCAACAGCATCGGCTATGTGAGCCGCCTGCTGGAGCTCGGGCAGGTCCCGCCCGAAGCCCCGCGCGGCGGCCTGGGGACGGCCACCATGCTCCTGGGCTCGGGCGCCCTCTGCGACCCGCGGATCAAGTGGTTCCAGTCGCTCTCCTCGCAGTACCTGCCGCTGCCGGTCTTTCACATCGACCCCATGAGCCCGCCCCACGACGCGGACGTGGACGACCCGCGCATCGAGGCCCACTACAAGGAGATCCTGAGCGAGACCCTCCACGAGCAGGTGGCCTTCCTCGAGCGGACGCTGGGCCGCCCGATGGACACGGAGCGCCTCCGCGCGGCCCTCGGCAATGCCCAGGAGATGATCGCGCTTCTCTGGGAGATCCAGTCTCTCCGTCGCGCCGTGCCCTGCCCCATGGGCTCGGAGGACTACTTCACGGGCTGTGTGGTCCCGCTCCTCTTCATGCTCGGGGAGCGGGATGCCGTGGAGTACTTCCGCTGCCTCCGGGACGAGGTGCGCGACCGCGTGGCCCGGGGAGTCGGCGTGATCCCCGACGAGCGCTTCCGGCTCCTCTGGATGGGGATCCCGCCCTGGTACAACCTGGGCTTCTTCAACTCGCTGGGCGAGCTGGGGGCCGTGTTCCCCGCGGAGACCTCCTATTACGTTGGGGCCCCCGTGGAGATCGACCTCTCGGATCCGCTCGAGGCTCTGGTGGACCGGACCTGGAAGCGGGCGGTGTGGATCACCCGGTGGGGCGCCGAGGTGATCCCCGAGAACCTGAGCCCCTCGGGCCTCTCGCAGCCGGGGACCAGGCTGATCCGCCAGTGGGTGCACGACTACCGCCTCGACGGAGCCGTCATGCACCGCACACGCTCCTGCCGCGCCGTGAGCTGGGGGCAGATTCACATCAAGAACCAGCTCGAGGAGGAGGGCATCCCCGCGCTGATCTTCGAGAGCGACATGGCCGACCCGCGGAGCTGGGCCGACACCGTCATCATGGGGCAGATCCAGGGCTTCCTCGAGGCCATCGCCGCGGGCCGGCGGGAGCGCGCCCGGGCATCGTGAGCGCCCCGGCCGGTCTCTGCGTCGCCGGGGTGGACGTGGGCTCCACCTTGACCAAGGTGGTGGTCCACAACGGCGACTTCCTCGCCTCGGTGATCGACCGCACCCAGGTGGACTATGTCGGGGCGGCCCGACGGCTCCTGGCCGAGGCGCTCGGGCGCGCGGGGCGGTCGCCGGACGACCTCGCCTGCGTCGTGGCCACGGGCTACGGCCGGCGGCGGCTCCCCTTCGCCAGCCGCGAGATCACCGAGATCACCTGCCACGCCCGCGGGGTCCGCGAGCTCTTCCCTGCAGCCCGGACCGTCATCGACATCGGCGGCCAGGACGCCAAGGGGATCAAGCTCGGCCCGCAGGGCAAGGTCGTGAACTTCGCCATGAACGACAAGTGCGCGGCCGGCACCGGGCGCTTTCTGGAAGTGATGGCGGCCTCGCTGGGCCTGCCCCTCGACGAGCTGGGGACGCGGGGCCTCGGCGCGGGCTCGCCGGCGAGCGTGTCGAGCATCTGCACGGTCTTCGCGGAGCAGGAGGTGGCGCAGCACCTGGCCGCGGGCGTCCCCGTCGAGGATGTCCTGGCAGGGCTACACGCGGCGCTGGCGAGCCGGATTGTCGTCATGGTCCGCCGGCTCGGGATCGAGCAACAGGTCATCCTTACCGGAGGCTGCGCCCGCAACCCGGCCCTGGTCCGCGCCCTCGATGAGCGCCTCGGGACCCCGGTGGTCACCCCGCCCGAGCCCATGTTCACGGGCGCCCTCGGTGCCGCGCTCCTGGCCCGCGAGGCCGTCGAGCGAGGCGAGGTGCCGGCCGGGCGCTTCAGCCTCGCCCCGGGCAGGGGGAGCGTGACCGTCGCGGTGGCGCTGGCCCCGGACGCGGGGTCCTCACTGCCGATTTCGCTCACCCGCGCGCGCCCGCGCCCCCAGGCCTTCGGCGGCGACTTCCGGCTCCCCGGAACCGCGATCGCCGCCGCCGCGCCCACGGCGGGGGTGGACGTGGGAGCGCTCTTCACCAAGGCGGCGGTGCTGCTCGACACCCGGGTCGCCTTCGCGGTGTTCCCCTCGGAGGGAAGCTACACCTCCGCCGGAGAGCAGGCGCTCGGGCGCGCGCTCGACCCGCTCGGGCTCGGCCGCGGCGATCTCGCGGGGCTTGTCGCCACCGGGCTCGGCGCCGCCTCCCTCCACGGGGCAAGGGCGCTGAGCGAGGTCTCCTGTCTCGCGCGGGGCATGGCGCTCCTCTGTCCCGAGGCGGGCCAGGTCATCGACATCGGCGCCCACGGGACGAGGGTGATCCGCCTGGCCGCACCGGGCATCGTCAGGGACTTCTCCGTGAGCGGCCAGTGCGCCGCGGGCAGCGCCAGGATCCTCGAGGTCATCGCTCACCTCCTGGGACTCGAGGTGGCCGAGCTGGGCGCGCTCTCGCTCCGCGCGACCCGGCCCGCCGACTACTCGGCGGGCTGCGCCGTCTTCGCCGAGACCGAGGCCATCTCGCTCCTCACGCGCGGGGTCTCGCGCGAAGACCTCCTGGCCGGCCTCCATCAGTCGCTGGCCCAGAAGATCGCGGCTCTGGCCCGGGGCCGTGCCGCGGCGGGGGCATGCGCCGTGGCGGGGGGCGGGGCGAAGGACGAGGGGCTCCTGGCCCGGCTCGAGGCGAGCCTCGGGCCGCTCCTGCGACCCCCCGAGCCCATGGTCGTGGCCGCCCTCGGCGGGGCGCTCCTCGCTGCCGACGGAGTGTCGTGACGTGGGCGATTACCCGCCGCTCACCCTCACCTTCCCCGACATGCGGGACTGGGTCTTCCCGCGCATTCTCGAGATCCGCGCGCGGATGCACGGGGACCGCCCCTTCATCCAGGCCCTCGGGGGCGCGGCGCTCACCTACGCCGAGGCCGACCGCCTCGTCAATCGGCTCGCCCACGGGCTCGCGGCCCAGGGCGTCGGCCGGGGCGACCGCGTGCTCGTCATGCTCCCCAACTGCGTGGAGTTCATGCTGGTCTGGTGGGCGATCAACCGCCTCGGAGCCGTCGAGGTCTCGGTCAACAACGCCTACAAGGGCTACTTCCTCGAACACCTGGTGTCCAACTCCGGCGGGCGGCTCCTCGTGGCCGCCGCCGAGTTCCTCGATCGCCTCGCGGCCGTCGAGGACAGCTGCCCGGACCTCGAGACGGTGGTCGCGTGGGGGCCGCCGGGCGCGGCGCCGGCGCCCCGGCCCCGGTTCAAGCGGCTCCGCACCGTCGCCTTCGAGGAGCTGCCGGCGCGCCGCGATGACCCGCCGGACGTCGAGGTGAGCCACCGCGACCTCTGCGCCATCATGTACACCTCGGGGACCACGGGCCCCTCCAAGGGCGTCATGCTGCCCCACGCCCACTGCACCCTCTTCTGCGAGGCCACGGCGAACCTCACCCGCTTCACGCAGGACGACACCTACCTCGTCGCCACGCCGCTCTACCACGGCAACGCTCCCATCATGCAGGTCTACCCCGCGCTCCTCCGCGGCGGGCGGGCGGTGATCTGCCCGCGCTTCAGCGCCAGCGAGTGGGTGGACCAGGTGCGCGCCTCCGGCGCCACCGTGACGAACCTCCTGGGCGTGATGATGGACTTCATCTTCCGCCAGTCGCCCCGCGAGGGCGACCGCGACCACGGCCTGCGTGTGGTCCTGGGCCAGCCCGCGCCCGCCGCCATCGTCGAGGACTTCAAGCGCCGGTTCGGGATCGGCCGTGTCCTCGAGTACTACGGGATGACCGAGATCGGCGTCGTGACCATGATGCCGTGGGACGCGGTGCGCCCGGGCTCGTGCGGGACGGCGGTGTCGGAG
>JACOVB010000178.1 GCA_016177555.1 Candidatus Rokuibacteriota bacterium | reverse complement strand
GACGAAGGCGCTCCGGCCCGGGTGCCGCATGATGAGGCCGTCGCGATGAAGCGCGTCGAGGGCGGCGCGGATCGTTCCTCGGCTGACCGAAAATTCTCGACAGAGCTGGTCCTCCGTCGGAAACCCTGACCCCGCCGGGTAGTTTCCCGAGCGGATGCGCTCTCGCAGAACGATCTCGATCTGAAAGTAGAGGGGAAGGCGCCCTCGGGCCCTTGTGGCTATATGTTCAGACATATGGATGTCTGACTATATACCCTGGCATTCCGATCGAGGTCAAGAGAAAAAGCGCGTGGGTCGGATCCCGTATCGGGATGAGGGCGGCTCCCGTCCGCGACGTCGAGCGGGCGCGGATGCCGGCGCGACCCTGAATCCGTTCAAGGCCAAGGCCGAGCCCGCCGGCCAGACGATCGAGGTCAAGACCACACCGCAGGCCGAGCCCGTTCCCGCCGCGGAGAGGGCCCGGGGCCCCTCTCCGCGCACGGTCGCGAAGCGCTCGGGATCGCTGCGGACCCGCGGCTCCGGGAAGGGGCTTGACGGAGCCCCGCGGCCCGACCGTGATGCCCATGCGGTTCGACGGCGCGGCCGGGGCACGTGTCCGAGCACGGAAAGGCACACGCAGGCATTGTCCTGGTGATCGCGGGCGTCTTCCTCGTCGCTGGCGGGTGGCCGCTCCTCAAGCCCGCCGTCAAGTGGCCCGCTGCAAGGCCTCGCTCACGAGGGTGACGGTGCCGGGATGGCGGGCCCTCAGCCTCGCGCGACTGACAGGACGGCGCCGCTCACGCGCCGGACAGCAGGGCGAAGATGCGCCGGATCAGCTGCTCGTGATCGGTGACGTTGTGGGGGAAGATGCCCATCTCTTCCAGCCGGGCCAGGTCTGTCGTCTGGCACCGCATGCCTGGCGCCCAGGCGGAGAGCGGGAAGGCCTGGAAGCAGGAGCGCCCGCTCTCGGGACGGTCGCTCACCAGGACGAAGTAGAGGTCCGGCCACTGACGCCGCGCGATCTGGAAGAGCGACCGCTCTCCCCGCTGCTCCTCGACCGACAGGACCTGGCCAATGGAGGGATGATAGCGCGCCTCGATCAGGAATTCCCTGACGGGGGCCGCCCCGTCGAGCCGCACCCGGAAATTCGGGGAGAAGTCCTCCCGGCCGATGCGGAGCCCCGCGGCCCCCTCCCGCCGGTACGGGATCACCTCATAGCGCGCCCGCCGGAAGATGGACTCCACCAGAGCCTCGGCCACGCGGCTCTTGGCTTCCATCAGGTCCATTGTGGCGGCGGCCCGGCTAGAGGTTCGTGGGGTGGGCGGGGCGCTCGTCCGTGAGCGCCCGCTCCAGCGCCGCCGCGAGCAGCCGGTCGTGCTCGTGGGTGGCGGCGAAGATCCGGCACTGCGCGACCTTCCCGGGCAGGTATTTCAACAGCTCCTTCAGCGGCTCGGCCGAGACGCTCCGGGCGGCCGAGTCGTAGATGTAGATCTGCCGGTCCTTCATCCCGATGGGGTTGAGGGGGCGCGGGTCCTGCTGGGCCATGTCGATCTTGAACGGGAAGGTCCGCAGCGCCGGGGGCAGGTGCTCCCGCACGAGGACTTCAACGTCCTCGGCCTTCATGAAGCTCTGGCCGCGGCGCGGCTCGAAGATGTCGAGCACGACCTCGTGGGACATGCGCCACTTGAGCCGCCGCTCGAGGACCTGCCGCCATTCCAGGCCGAGCGCCCGCCGCTCCGCGTCCTCGGCCTCGGGCCAGCGCGCGACCTCCTCGAGGAGCGTCCACTCCGTCATGTGCAGGTACGGCGCCAGGTCCTTGTTGAGGTCGTACGGGAAGATCAGCCGCATGGTGTCCCGGAAGATCTCCTTGAGGTGCAGGTCGATCCCGCGCGTCGTGCGGTGGTAGTACACGTTCGTGTACATGTAGAACCGCGCGTTGAGGAACATCATGAAGGCCTGGATGCCGCCGCGATCGAGGGTGAGCCCCTTGTCGCTGAAGAACGAGTAGTAGATGATCCGGTCCACGTCGATGGGGCCCACGGCGACGCCACACATGTACGAGTCGCGGAGCACGTAGTCCATGTTGTCGGCCGTGTAGATCCCGGACAGCAGCGGCTTGAGGTGGGCCAGCCAGCGCGGGTGCCCGGCCTCGGGCAGGGAGAAGCTCTTCCCCATGAGGTAGCAGATCCAGTCGGGATCGATCGCCTCGCCCGGCTCGAAGGGGCCCGAGGGGCTGCGCGTGAGTCCTCGCACCAGGTCCCCCAGCGCCTCGCTGATGATGCGCTGCCCGACCTTCTCGTGCGTCAGCCCGAAGTCGGCGAGGAAGTTGTCGTCGAAGAAGTGGCCGAAGGGGCCGTGCCCCACGTCGTGCAGGAGCCCCGCCATCCGCAGCAGCTCCTCCAGCAGGGCCGCCGACGGGGCGTCTGGGAACTCCGCCTTGAGCGAGGGGTGCAGCTGCTGCGCGAAGCGGCCGGCCAGGTGCATGGCGCCCAGGGAATGCTGGAAGCGGGTGTGCTCGGCCGCGGGGAACACCCAGCGCGCGGACTGCAGCTGCGGCACCCGCCGCAAGCGCTGCATCCACGCCGAGTCGATGAGGTCCTGCTCCGTGCTCTCGCCGGGGATCCCGGCCGGGCGCGTGTAGAGGATGTAGCGGTGGATGGGGTCGGCGATGAGCCCGCGTCCCTGGTAGGTGTCGATCCCCTGCATGCCGTCAGGCTAACCTACTTCTCCGTCGTCCGGTAGACGCGGTACCGGTCCGCCGGGCGCACCGTGATGGACTGCCGCCGGGCCTCGCGCTCGACGACGATCTCGACCGGCTCG
>JACOVB010000156.1 GCA_016177555.1 Candidatus Rokuibacteriota bacterium | reverse complement strand
GATCACGTCACCGCGATCTCGCCCCAGGGGGCCATGACGGCCGTCGGGCTCGTACCCAAGATGCGGCGCTTCCTCGTCGCCGGCGCCATCGAGGTGGGCATGTACGAGTACGACTCGTCGCTCGCCTACACGACCCTCGCCGCGGCCCAGGAGTTCGCCGGCCTCGGGGACCGCGTCACCGGCGTCGAGGTCAAGCTCGACGACCCGTGGGACGCGAAGGCCGTGGGGCGACGCATCGCGCAGACGGCGGGATCGCCGCTCTGGATCCGCGACTGGATGGAGATGAACCGCAACCTCTTCGCCGCGCTCCAGCTCGAGAAGCTCGCGCTGTTCGTCATCGTGACCATCATCGTGCTGGTGGCGGGCTTCGCCATCATCGGCCACCTGGTGCTCCTGGTCGCGGAGAAGCGCAAGGAGATCGGCATCCTCAAGGCCATGGGCGCCACCTCCGGCAGCATCGCGGCGGTGTTCCTGGCGGCCGGCATGCTCATCGGTACCGTGGGCACCGTGGCGGGCAGCGCCTTCGGGCTCCTGCTCATCTGGGTACAGAACAGCTACAAGATCATCCGCTTCGCCGGCGACGTCTACCAGATCGACCACCTGCCCATGAAGCTCACCGGGATGGACTTCGCGCTGGTCGTCGGCGCCACACTCCTGATCTCCTTCCTGGCGACGCTGTCGCCTGCGCGGCGGGCGGCCGGGCTGCACCCGGTGGACGTGCTGAGATATGAGTGAGCCGCTCCTCGTCGCCCAGGATCTGGAGAAGGAATACCGGATGGGCCCGGAGGTCGTCCGCGTGCTGCGCGGCGTGAGCCTCACCGTGAACCCGGGAGAGAGCGTGGTGGTGATCGGCGCCTCCGGCGTCGGCAAGTCCACGCTGCTGCACCTCCTCGGCGCGCTGGACCGCCCCTCCGGGGGTCGCGTGCTGTTTGCGGGCGAGGACATGTACTCACGCTCGGAGACGGCACTGGCCCGGCTGCGGCGGACGGAGGTCGGCTACGTCTTCCAGTTCTACAACCTCCTGGGGGAGATGACGGCGCTGGAGAACGCCATGATGCCTGCGCTGCTGCAGCGGGCGCCATGGAACGAGGCGCGCGAGCGGGCCGCGGCGGCCCTCGGCGAGGTCGGCCTGTCCGACCGTCTGGGGCACCGGCCGGGGGAGCTCTCCGGGGGGGAGCAGCAGCGCGTGGCCATTGCCCGCGCGCTGGTCGGGGCGCCGCGCGTGATCCTGGCCGACGAACCAACAGGGAACCTGGACCCCAAGACGAGCGAGGTGATCTGGGAGCTCTTCCTGCGCCTCCAGGCCGAGCGCGGGCTCAGCTTCGTCATCGCGACCCACAACCACGAGCTGGCGCGCAAGGCGGACCGAGGGTATCGGCTCCTGGAGGGGCGGGCAGTGACCTGGCCGTGAGGGCCGAGGCGGCCTGCCTGAGCTGCTGCACGGTGGCGGAAGAAGAAAAGCCTATGAGGAGATTGGGCAGAGCGTTATACTTCGGGCAGGTTTAAGTGGCAGTGACCGAGCGCTAACCGACTCTGGAAGCGAGGGCCCAAGTGTTCGAAAGGTTTACCGAGCGCGCGCGGCGAGTCATCATCCTGGCGAGGGAGGAGGCGGGCCGTTTTCGGCACGACTTCGTGGGGACCGAGCACATCCTGCTCGGCCTGATCCGCGACGGGGAGGGGATCGCCACGGCCGTGCTTCAGCGCCTCGGGCTCAAGCTCGAGACCGTGAAGGCGGAGGTCGAGCGGGCTCTGGCCGGATTCCCGAAGACCCTCACGTTCGGGGAGGTGCCCTTCACCCCACAGGCCAAGCGCGTCCTCGAGCTGTCCATCGAGGAGGCCCGTCAGCTCGGCCACAACTATATCGGCACCGAACACCTGCTCCTCGGCCTCATGAAGGAGGGGCAGTCCATCGCCGCCAAGATCCTGGAATCCCTGGGCGCCCGCCTCGACGAGGTGCGTCAGGAGACGCTGTCGCTTCTGGGGGATCAGTACTACCCGCGCCCGAAGAAACGCTCCCAGACGCCGGTGCTCGACGAGTTCGCGCGTGACCTCACCCAGCTCGCCCGGGAGAACAAGCTCGACCCGGTGATCGGGCGCGAGACGGAAATCGAGCGGGTCATCCAGATCCTGGCGCGCAGGACCAAGAACAACCCCGTGCTGATCGGGGAGCCGGGCGTGGGCAAGACGGCCATCGTGGAGGGCCTCGCCCAGCGGATCGTCGGCCACGAGGTGCCCGACGTCCTGGCGCAGAAGCGGCTCCTCCAGCT
>JACOVB010000155.1 GCA_016177555.1 Candidatus Rokuibacteriota bacterium | reverse complement strand
GGCACCTACTGGGGCACGAGATCCGTGAAGGACTTTGTCCTCGGGCGTCAAGGAGCCAAGTAGGGGGCAGGGAGCGGCACTGGCTGCTCGCGCGCCTCGGCGAGGCGCCGCGGGTGGGGCGCGGCACGCGGCTCAGGGAGCTCTACGGGCTCAGCGCGAGGGAGGAAGAGGTCGCGCGGGGGGTCATCGAGGGGCTGACGAACCTCGAGATCTCGCGCGCGCTCGGCATCAACGAGTTCACGGTGAAGCGGCACCTGCAGAACATCTTCGAGAAGATGCAGGTCAGGAGCCGCTCGGCCCTGACCTCTCGCGCCTTCGCCCCTTCCTCACCTTGGGCCCCCGCCCAGGGCTGATCCGCACCCCGCCGCCACTGTCTCGCTCAGGATCGGCAAGGAGGTGACCGGGATCCCGAGGGGGCGAAGCGCGTCGGCCACGGCATTGGCGATGGCGGCGGGGGCGCCGATGGTGCCGCCCTCGCCCATGCCCTTGTAGCCTCCGGGCGTCAGCGGCGAGGGCGTCTCGAGATGGCCGATGGCGAATGAGGGCAGGTCTGCCGCCGCCGGCACGGGGTATTCCATGAGCGTGCCCGTGAGGAGCTGGCCCGCGTCGTCGTAGACGAGGCGCTCGCCGAGGGCCTCGCCGATGCCCTGGGCCACGGCCCCGTGGATCTGCCCCTCGACGATGACCGGGTTGATGACGGGCCCACAGTCCTCCACCACCGCGTAGGCGCTCACCGCCACCCGCCCGGTCTCTCTGTCCACCTCGACCACGGCCACGTGGACGGCCCCGGAGAAGGTCGGGCCCGGCAGGTCGAAGAACTGCGTCGCCACGAGCCCGGGCTCGGCATTCGCCGGGAGCCCGCCCCGGGGCGGCGAGTACGCCACGCGCGCCACCTCGGCCACCTCGACGTGACGACCCGGCGCCCCGCGCACTCTCACTTGCCCGCCCCGGATCTCGAGGTCGGCCGCGCTGGCCTCGAGCAGCCCCGCCGCGAGCGTGAGGATCTTCTTCCTGAGCCGCTGGGCCGCGCCGTCCACGGCCCCGCCCTGGGCGACGCCACCACGACTGGCGAAGGTGCCGCTGCCCGGGGGCGAGACCTGGGTGTCGGTCTGGAACACCAGCACCCGCTCGAGCGGCACGCCGAGGCGGTCGGCCACGAGCTGCGCCACGGTGGTGGCGTGTCCCTGCCCCTGGGACGGGAAGGAGAGGTAGCAGCGGACGCTGCCGTCCGGCTCCATCTTGATGGTCGCTGCCTCGGGCCCCGGCACGTGGACCATGCCCCGCGCGCGATAGGTCTCGGCGCCCATGCCCGTGTACTCGGTGTAGCAGGCGAGCCCGATCCCCAGCAGCCGCCCCTGCCGGCGCGCCTCGGCCTGCTCCGCCCGGAGCCGCTCGTAGCCCGCGAGCCCCAGCGCCTCCTCGAGCGCCTTGGGGAAATTGCCGCTGTCGTAGACGAGGCCCGAGGCCGCGGCGAAGGGGTAGGCATCGGGCGGGATGAGGTTGCGGCGCCTGACCTCGGCGGGATCGAGGCCGAGGCGCTCCGCCGCGAGGTCCAGGACCCGCTCCATGACGAAGGCGCCCATGGTCATGCCCACGCCGCGATAGGCGCCCAGCGGCGGCTTCGAGGTCGCCCCGGCGAGGGCGTGATAGGCATAGGCCGGGAGGCGATACGGCCCCGGCAGGATGCCCGCAGTGCCCAGCGGCTCCAGGGCCGCCGTGAGCGGGTAGATGTGATAGGCGCCGGCATCCGACACGATGCGAGCGCGGAGCGCGAGCAGGACGCCCGAGGCATCGGCCGCCGCTTCCACCTCGACCCGTTCCTCGCGCGCATGCGAGGCGGCGGAGAGGTTCTCGCGCCGCGTCTCCACCCACTTCACGGGCCGGCCGGCCACGCGCGCCAGCGCCACCACCGCCAGATCCTCCGGCAGCACGTGCATCTTCTGGCCGAAGCCACCGCCGGTGTCCGGCACGATCACGCGCACCCGTCCCTCCGGCACCCCGAAGGCCACGGCCAGCGCGCCGCGCAGCACATGGGGCACCTGCGTCCCCGCCCATACCGTGAGCTCGTCTCCCTCCCAGCGCGCGATGAGCCCGCGGGGCTCGATGGGCGAGGCCGAGCACCGCGCATGCGTGAAGGTCTCGCGGATCACGAGGGCCGCGGCGGCAAGGGCTCCGTCCACGTCACCGCGGGCGTGGCGCCGCTCGATCAGGACATTGCCCGGGACGGCGTCGTGGAGCCGCGGCGCGTCGGGGGCCAGGGCGGCCTCCAGGCTCGCCAGCGCCGCGAGCGGCTCGTACTCGACGCGGACGGCCTCGCAGCCGTCGCTGGCGGCATACGGATCGCGCGCGGCGACGACGGCCACGGGCTCCCCCGCGAAGCGCACACGGGAGACGGCCAGCGCCGGCCACACGGTGGGAACGAAGCCCGGCGCCTCGAGCCGCGGGATCAGCGCGAGATTCCCGCCGGCCAGGTCGCCGCCTGCCAGGACGGCCTCGACCCCCGGGCTGCGCAGCGCGGGGGCCGTGTCCACGTGGAGGATCCGCGCGTGCGCGTGGGGGCTTCTCACGAAGGCGGCATGGAGGAGCCCGTGAAGCCTGATGTCGTCGAGATAGCGCCCGCGCCCGGTGAGCAGACGCGGGTCCTCCACGCGCCTGACGCTCGCGCCCGTGCAGCGCGGAGGGGGGCCCGGCGCCCCGCTCGCGGACACGCTAATGCGCACTATTCACTGGGCCTGCATCCGCAAGTCTTCCTGAACCGGCAGGAAGTCTCGTCTCCTGCGCAGTCTCTGATCGTTGGTCATTGTTTTCTCCCTCATTCAACGCCGAACAGGCATGGTGAGCGGCCGGCCACTCTGGGCCGGCCGGCTCCACCATGTTGATCGGCAGGCTCACCGGCCAATCTCGGGTATCGAAAGGCCCCGGCAGATTTTCCGGGCCAGGACATCTGAGATCTCGTTGTGTCTGGGCACCGCCTCGACAGCTCCCGTCGCGGGATTGGTCCAAAGGGAATGCGCCGCGCCTTCCCGCTTCAAGTGACACCCGTGCTTCCTCAGGTGCCGAAGCAGGTCGCCCCGCTTCACCCGACGACGACCTTCTCTCGGGTGGCCGCCGCAGGTATCCCGCGCAGGCCCTCCTTACGCCTGTCCTCCAGAATCAGAGCGATCGCCTCGCTTAGATTTTTCAGGGCTGCCGCCTTCGTCCTACCTTGGCCATTCGCGCCAGGAATCTCAGGACAGTAGGCGATGTACCAGCGTTTATCCCGCTCCACGACCGCGGTGAATTCGTTCCGCATAACTCCTCTTGCCTCCGCTTCAAGCGTAGCGCATTTCTGACTCCGCGTCGCTCTGCCGAACGGGCAGGCTGAGTGGCGTGCGAAGCGCGTCCGCTCAAGC
>JACOVB010000152.1 GCA_016177555.1 Candidatus Rokuibacteriota bacterium | reverse complement strand
TCACCGCTTGGGACGCGGGAAAACCGCCTTCTGCTGGGCGGCCTCCTTGGGCCACACGACCACGGGTTTCTGGCCCAGGATCTGGATCAGGGCGGTGGAGGCGTTGGGGTTGTCGCCGATCTCGTTGAACACCACCGGCCCCGTCGAGACCATGAGATTGGCGGTGAATCGGGTCTTCTTGATGGCGTCCACGATCGTGTCGGGGTCGGTGGACTTCGCCCGCTCGAGCACATCGGCGATGATCAGCATGCCGTCGTACGAGTAGCCCGAGTTGGTGTCCAGCGTCTTGCCGCCGGACCGCTTCAGATAGTCCTCGGCCAGCTTCCGGGCCCGGGGGTCCTTGAAGTTCGGCCACGGCACGCTGTCCATCACGTACTCGAGGTGCTCCTTGAGCACGGCGATCTGGCCGGCCTCGTAGAGCCCCGGGCTGCCGGGTCCGAGGACGCCCATGATCTCCACCCGCTGCTTGGCCAGCTCGGGGAGCAGGAGCTGGGCGCTCGCCGGGCGCGTGATGGGAGCGATGATGTCGGGCTTGGCGGCCTTGGCGCGCGACACCTCGGTGGACAGGTCGGAGGGTGGCTCGGGCCACGGGATCACGTCCACGATCTCCCAGCCGGGACTGGCCGCCTTGTGGGCCGCCTGGAAGCCCTTCGCCTGGTTCTGCCCGAACAGGTCGTTGGCGTACATCAGGACCACGCGCTTGGGCGAGACCCCCGCCTCCTGGAAGATGGCGTTGAAGTACCGGACGGCGAGCTGGCCGAACATGGTGCCGGTGGGGAAGTTCCGGTAGACGTACTGAACCTTCTGCTGCCCCTCCCGCACCGCCTTGGCCACGTTGGCCGTGATCGGGTCGGCGGCGGCGATGTCGATGAGGAAAGGCACGCGGCGCTGCTGCACGACGGGCACCATGGCCGCCGCATCGCCGGAGCTGAACGGCCCCATGAGCATCTGGGCCCCCGCGTTGATGAGGCGCTCGGCCTCGGTGCGGGCCACGTCCGGCTTGCTCTGGGTGTCGCCGAGCAGGAGCTCGAGCCTGGCGCCGCCCAGGGACTTGATCCCGCCGGCGGCGTTGATCGCCTCGGCCGCGATCTGGGCGCTCAGGCGGCACGCCTGGCCCGGCTCGGCCAGCGGCCCGGTCACCGTGTGGATGACGCCGATCTTGACGGTCGGCGCCTGCGCGCGCAGGACGGCCGGGAAGCCCAGCGCCGCCGTCCCGGCAACGGCGCCGGCGGTCTTGAGGAAGGTGCGGCGGTGCAGCGTCTTGGGATCGTTGCGCTCGCTCATGGTCGTGGTCTCCCTTGCCTGTGGCGGTTTCGGCCGGTCAGAGCCGGCCCACGAGCTGCTGGGCGATGACCACCCGCTGGATCTGGTTGGTCCCCTCGTAGATCTGCATGATCTTGGCATCGCGCATGAAGCGCTCGACCGGGAACTCCCGCGTGTAGCCGGCGCCGCCGAAGACCTGCACGGCATCGGTGGTCACGCGCATGGCCGCATCCGCCGCGAAGCATTTCGCCATGGACGACTCGAGCGAGGTCCCGGCGGCGCCCCGGTCCACCAGGCTCGCCACGTGGTGGACCATGAGCCGGGCGCCGTGGACCTGCATGGCCATGTCGGCCAGCATGAACTGGATGCCCTGGAACGCGGCGATGGGCTGGTTGAACTGCCGCCGCTCCCGCGCATAGCCCACCGCGGCGTCCAGCGCCGCCTGGGCGACGCCGACCGCGGTGGCGCCCGTCATGGGCCGGGTGAAGTCGAGCGTGCGCATGGCGATCTTGAACCCTTCGCCCTCGGCCCCGAGACGGTTCTCCACCGGGACCTCGCAGTCCTGCAGATGGAAGGCCACCGTGGGCGAGGCCCGGATGCCCATCTTCTTTTCCTTCTTCCCGACCGCGAAGCCCGGGAAGCCCGGCTCGACGAGGAACGCGGTGATCCCCTTCGCCCCCTTGCCCCGGTCCAGCGTGGCGAAGAGCGTGATCACCCCGGCGTTGGAGCCGTTCGAGCACCAGAGCTTGGTCCCGTTCAGGATGTAACGGTCGCCCTTCCGCACGGCCGTCGTCTCGAGGGCGGCCGCATCGGACCCGGCGGCGGGCTCCGAGAGCGAGTAGGCGGCGAGGATCTCCCCTGCCGCCAGCCGCGGGAGATACCGGCGCTTCTGCTCCTCCGTTCCCGCCAGCAGGATCGGGTAGCCGCCCAGCGGCGTGGCGCCCCAGTTGGTGGCCGTCCCGGCGCATGCCCAGGCGAGCTCCTCCGCCACCAGCGAGACGCCCATGGCTCCCGCATCGATGCCGCCGTATTCCTCCGGCACCCAGATCCCCATCATCCCCTGCTGGGCCAGGAGCTTCATGATCTCTTCCGGATAGGTCTCGGTCTCGTCGTGGTAGGCGGCGACCGGCGCGATCTTCTCCCGCGCGATCTCCCGCGCCAGATCGCGGATGGCGCGCTGCTCGTCCGTGAGGTAGTAGAGCTCTCTCATGGCCTGCTCCTGCTTCGCGCCGGGGCTCCCGGCCTCGCCGCCGTCACCGTCATCCTCACTTCGCGCTGTGGTCGTAAAACCCCTGGCCGCTCTTGCGACCGAGCCGCCCGGCCATGTCATCCATCTGCAACATGCTCCGCGCATGTTGACCGTGGGCCAAGCGGGTCGGGGCTGCCGTGTGCGCCGCCGTCACCGTCATCCTCACTTCGCGCTGTGGTCGTAAAACCCCTGGCCGCTCTTGCGACCGAGCCGCCCGGCCATCACCATGCGCTTCAGGAGCGGGGGTGGGGCGTAACGTGGCTCGCGGAACTCCTCGAACATGACCTCGGCCACGAACATGGTGGTGTCGAGCCCCACCAGGTCGAGGAGCGTGAACGGCCCCATGGGGTAGCCGCAGCCGAGCTTCATGGCCTGGTCGATGTCCTCGAGGGTGGCGAGTCCGCCCTCGTACACCCGGATCGCGTCCAGGAGGTACGGCACCAGGAGCCGGTTCACGATGAAGGCCGTCGAGTCCTTCGTCTTCACCGGCACCTTGCCGATGGCCTGCACCCACTCGTAGGCCGCGAGCACGCTCTTGTCGCCGGTGAGGAGGGACTGCACCACCTCCACGAGCTTCATCAGCGGCACCGGGTTGAAGAAGTGCAGGCCCAGCACCTGCCCGGGGCGCCTGGTCGCCGCGGCCATGGCGGTGACGTTGCACGACGAGGTGTTGGAGGCAAGCAGCGCATGCGGCGGGCAGATGGCGTCGAGCCTGGCGAAGGTCTCGTTCTTCAGCGGCTGGTTCTCGGTGATCGCCTCGATGACGAGGTCGCACTCCTTGAGGGCGTCGAAGCTGGTCGCGCCCCGGAGCCGCCCGAGGATCTCCTTCTTGCCCGCCTCGTCCATCCTCGCCTTGGCGACGAGGGCATCGAGGTTCTTTCTGATCGAACCGAGCCCCTTGTCCAGCAGTTCCTGGTTCGCCTCGACCACCGTGGTCGGAAAGCCCGCCTGGGCGGACACCTGGGCGATCCCGGACCCCATCAGCCCGCATCCGATGACTCCGACATTCTTGATGGCCATGCCTCGGTGCTCCTTTGTCACGCCTTACTGTAGTTTACTTCGCGTTGCGGTTGGGCCTCTTCGCGCCTCCGGCGCTCATCGGACGCCCGCACCACCGTGTGGCCTCTGACCGGGTCGCCTGGATGTGGATGCCTTCGCGTTGCGGTTGGGCCTCTTCGGGCCTCTGGCCCTTATTCATCTATCTTGGTTGAATGTGACTGACTCTGCCTGGCGGTTGGGCCTCTTCGCGCAAGCGCTCATCGGGGCGTCCCCATCACCGTCTGGCCTCTTCGGGCTAGCGCTCACGGTGGCAGCGCGGGGGTGACGGCTGCCGTCGGCTAGCGGCGGGTGTAGCCCGGCAGGGGCAGCGGCGCGAGCTTTGCCTCGTGGGCCAGATCCCCCTCCGGGCAGGCGTTCTTGATGACCAGGCCCAGGTTGCTCCGTCCGTAGCGGACCGATCCGTCGGGCAGCACCTCCTGAGCATCGGCCCGTCGGGCCGGCACCGGGCCTGCGTCGCGCCGGAGCGACTCCCTGAACGCCGTCTCCTGTGATTCCACCGGCTGACGCATGAGGTTGAGGAGCGTGAGGCCGGCCGGTGGGATCGCGCTCGTCTCGGCCTGCGCCGGCGCAGGCGAGCCCCAGAGGAACGAGGCCAGCGCCAGCGTCCCGATCGGAAGCGCACAGCGCCGCGCAGCGCCGCGCCGCTCAGCCATGGAGCGCCTCGAAGACCATGGCAATCCCCTGCCCGCCGCCGATGCAGAGGGAGGCAAGCCCGTACCGCCCGCCGCGCCGGCGCAGCTCGAAGAGGGTGGTGAGCGCCAGCCTTGCCCCTGAGGCCCCGATGGGGTGCCCGAGGGCAATGGCCCCGCCGTTGACGTTGGTCTTGTCGCGGTCCAGGCCGAGCTCGCGCTCCACGGCCAGGTACTGCGCCGCGAACGCCTCGTTGATCTCCACCACGTCCAGGTCGCGCACCTCGAGTCCCGCCCGGTGGAGGGCCTGCCGGGAGGCCGGTACCGGGCCGATCCCCATGATCTCGGGATCCACGCCGGCCACCCCCCAGGAGAGGATCCGCCCCAGCGGGGAGGCGCCCAGCTCGCGCGCCCGGCGCCGCGTGGTCACGATCATGGCCGCTGCCCCGTCATTGATCCCGCTGGCATTGCCCGCCGTGACGACTCCATTCTCCTTGAAGGACGGCTGCAGTGCGCCCAGCTTCTCGACGCTGGTCTCCGCCTTGATGTGCTCGTCGCGGTCCACCTGCACGACACCGCCGCGCGTCTTGACGGGAACGGCCACGATCTCCTCGGCGAAGTAGCCCTTGTCGCGGGCAGAGGCGGCCCGCTGATGGCTCAGATACGCGAAATCGTCGGACTCTTTCCGGGAGATCCCCTGGCGTGCGGCCAGGTTCTCGGCGGTGATGGCCATGGGGATCTGCATGTACGGGTCGCCGAGGCCGAGCCACAGGTTGTCTTCGAGCTGCCCCTGGCGGAAGCGCAGTCCCCAGCGCGCCCCCCGGATGATATGCGGCTGGCCGGACATGCTCTCGGTTCCCCCCGCCAGCACCACCTCCGCCTCGCCGAGCCTGATCATCTGCGCCGCGGTGACCACGGCCTGCAGCCCTGACCCGCAGAGCCGGTTGACGGTGAGCCCCGGGACGCCGATGGGGCAGCCCGCCTTGAGCGCCACATGGCGCGCCAGATAGGCATCCTCGCCTGAGCCCTGCAGCACGCAGCCGAACACCGCATGCTCCACGTGATCGGGGGCCACGCCGCCGCGCTCGAGAGCGGCACGCGCCGCATGCACCCCGAGGTCCACTGCGCCCAGGTCCTTGAGGGCACCGCCGAAGTCGCCGAAGGGGGTGCGCGCCCCACGCAGGACGACGATGTCCTGATCACCGGATGACGGAGTCATTCACGCTCCTTGTGAGCCAGAGGAATGTCCTACTCGTACACGATGAGCGATTCCAGGTCGTAGCCGGGGAGCCGCTCCCGGCCCTTGAGGAAGGCCAGCTCGATGAGGAACGCCGCCCCCACGACCTTTCCGCCGAGCCGCTCGACGAGCCTGAGCGTGGCGGCCATGGTCCCCCCGGTGGCGAGCAGGTCGTCCACCACCAGGACCTGCTGGCCGGGTCGGATGGCATCTTCGTGAATGGCGAGAACATCACGCCCGTACTCCAGCGCGTACTCCTCCTCGATGGTCTTGGCCGGCAGCTTGCCCCGCTTCCGGACGGGCACGAACCCGGCCTTGAGCTGATGGGCCAGGGCGCCGCCGAAGATGAAGCCACGGGACTCGACGCCCACCACCACGTCCACCATGGCCGTGTGGTACTTGCTCGCCAGGTGATCGATCACGGAAGCCCACGCGGGACCGTCCTTGAGGAGCGTGGTGATGTCCTTGAAGAGGATTCCTTCGGTGGGAAAATCCTTGATGTCTCGGATCTTTGAGCGAAGCTCGGCGACGTTCATGACGGGAGCCGATGTTACTGCGAGCAGCCGCCGTGGCGCAACACGAAATCTCCCCGGCGTGGCGCGCCGGAGCGCCTAGAAAAAGCCGTTCAGGCGCTCCGGTAGCTCGGCCAGATCGGTCACCACCATGTCGGCGTGGTCCGCGCCAGGACGCCCCGCCGCCGCGTAGTGGATGGCGCGCATCCCGGCGCCGCGGGCCCCCGCCACGTCGTCCACGGGATTGTCCCCCACGTGGGCCGTCTGGGATGGTGTCGCGCCCGCGCGGGCCAGAGTCCGGCGGAAGATCTCGGGATCCGGCTTCCGGTAGCCGACCTCGTCGGAGTACGAGATGACGGAGAAGTGGCGGAGGAGGTCGTGGGCTTCGAGCACTCGTCTGAGCATGATCCCGGGGGTTCGCCCGGTATTGGAGATGATCCCCAGCGTGAGCCCCCGGACGGCGAGCCCCCGGACCGCCTCGGCGGCACCCGACTGAAGCGCCGGCGGGAAGGAAAGCACCGGGGAGATGTAGGCCGTCACGGTGGCTTCCAGGATGTCGTCCGCCAGGCGATCGGCCGCTCCAGGCACGGCGCAGTCGAGGACGAGCCGCACCTGCTCGCGGTAGGTCGGATCGCGATGCCGGCTCCAGAAGCGCTCCTGCAGGACCGTCAGGGACCGGTCGTACGCCTCCTCGACCTCCTCGACGGCCAGTGGCGAGCCGACACCGGCGAGCGCCGCCCTCAGGGCGCCCACCCGGAGGGCGCGCTGGGCGTTCAGGTTCTCGGGAGAGTCCTTGACCAGGGTTTCCCAGAAGTCGAAGGTGACGGTGGAGATCACGACTGAGCCCCCAGGCGGGCAACAGCGTCCGGCAATTCAGCGAGCCCGCCGATGACCATGTCTGGCGCCTCCGCGGCCGCCGATCTGCCGGTCGCGACCACCTGGATCACGCGGAGCCCGGCGTTGCGCGCGCCCTGCACGTCCAGCACCGCGTCGTCTCCCACGTGGACCGCCTCGGCGGCCTCGATACCGAGCTTGTCGAGCGTCAGGCGAAAGATCTCGGCGGCGGGCTTGCGCACCCCGACCTCGTCCGAGAAGGTCAGGTGGGTGAAGGAGGCGAGGAGCCCGTGCCCCTCGAGGATCTTCCGGAGGGCCACGCCGGGCGTCCGCATGGTGTTGGACACCACGGCCAGCACGATGCCGCGCGCGGCGAGCCGGCGGAGCCCCTCGGCCGCTCCCTCATCGGCCCGCGGCGGGACCAGGAGCGCCGGGCGCGCGTAGGCCTCGATGAGCGCGTCCAGGGTGCCGTGGGCCACGCGGGCGGACAGCCCCGCCTCGGCCCCCTCGAGGAGGCTCGTCACGTGGCGCGCCACGGGCACGTCGCGGTTCTGGGACCACACCCAGCCCAGCTCCCGTCCGGACACCTCGTAGCCACGTAGCAGGTCGCGCGTCGCCACCGACAGCCCCGCTGCCCCCAGGATCGTCTGGAAGTCCGCGAGCCGCCGCTGCCGGTAGCGATCATCGGCGCTCGGCCCCTCGAAGACGAGCGTTCCCCAGAAGTCCACGGTCACCGCGCGGATCACGATCGGGCGTGCCTCATTCGAACCGGGGCTTGCGCTTCTCGAGGAAGGCCTGCATGGCCTCCCGCGGCTCCCCGGTGGCAAAGGCCTGGGCGAGGGCATTGATGCCGTATTCCACGGCCGTCCGCTGGTCGGTGTTGCGCCAGCGGATGATCAGCTCCTTCTGCAGCCGCACCGCCGTCGGCGCGCACTCGAGAATGGGCGCGACCAGCGCCTCCGTGACCGCCTGGAGCTCATGGGGCGGCGCCACGCGGTTCACGAGCCCCCACTCGAGCGCCCGCGCCGCCGTGATGCCCTCGCCGGTGAGCAGGGCCTCGGCCGCGCGCGCGGGGCCGATGAGCCCTGAAAGGAGCGCCGCCTCGATCACCGACGGGATCCCCACGCGGATCTCGGGCAGCCCCATCCGCGCCTCGGTGGAGGCCGTCCGCATGTCGCAGGCCATGGCGAGCTCGAAGCCCGCCCCGAAGCAGTGGCCGTTCATCATGCAGATGGTGGGGAAGGGCGCCTCGTGGACGGCGTGGATGGCCTGGTGGAGCAGCGTGATGAAGGGTTTCGCCGCGGCCGGCGTGAGATCCCGCAAGTACTCGAGCTGCATCCCGGCCGTGAGGACGGGGCCGGCCCCGGTGATGACGGCCGCCCGCACCTGGGTGTTGCGCGCGAGCCCCTCGACGGCGTCGCGCAGCGAGCGGATCAGCTCCGGCACCAGCAGGTTGAGCGGCGGTCGGTCGATGGTGACCCACGCGCAGCCGCCGCGATTGTCGACCGTGAGACTGCCGTCCATGGGCGCCATCAGTACCGTCTCATCTGGGGGTCCACATCCCGGGCCCAGCCGTCGAGCCCGCCGGCGAGGTTCTTCACCCTGGCGAAGCCCAGCCCGCGGAGATAGCCAACCACGGCGGCGCTACGAACCCCGTGGTGGCAGTACACGACGATCTCCTCCTGGGAGTCGATCTCGTCCGTCCGGTGCTCGAGCTCCTCGATGGGAATGTGGATCGAGTGATCGAGCCGGGAGAGCGCCGTCTCCCAGTGCTCTCGCACGTCCAGCAGCACCACCGGCTCATGCCGGTCCAGCCGCGCCTTCAGCTCCTTCGGGGTCACGTCGTCGGTCATGTGTCCCACTGTACTCCGCGGACCTGCGGCGCGAGGCAAAGACGACGACCCCCGCCAGGCCTTGAGGATACAGGGTGCCGAGCTCGCCCAGGGCCGTAGCAAGGGCCCCGGCGCCAGCGCGGCGCCAGACCGAGGGGACCAGGATGATGCCGCCGTGGTGCTCGTTCTGCCGGAGCGCCTCCGTCGCCAGCCCCACGAAGTCACCCACATCCAGCGTGACGAGGGCTCGCCCCTGACGTGCCGCGTGCCGGAGCTGCGCCTGATCGGCGAGCCCGAGATTACCCACCTCGTGGGCGCTGGCCGCGTCGAACCCAGACGCTCTGAGGATCTCGGCGATCCTGGGGGAGAGGTTCTCGTCGAGGTAGAGCTTCACCCGACCTCGACGACCCGCACGAGCCCCGGATAGCGCCGCTCGATCTCCCCCGGCGTCAGGGCGTCATTGGCCTCGATCTGCCGCCGGATCTCCTCGGGCTGGCGCGCCTGGTACATGAGGGCCGCCGTGAGCTGCGCCTGGGAGAGCCAGTGAAACGCGGTCCGCAGGCACTCGGCGTTCTCGTCCTTGACGAAGTCGAGCAGGACTTCCCACACCCCGAGGCCGGTGCCGCCGATCTTGGCCGTACGCCCGGACGGCTCCGTCGCGAAGTAGATCCCCGGGCACTCCCGCATCCGGATGCCCTCCTCGAGCAACTCCTCCGCAAGATCGGACACGGACCGCCGGGTCCGCCCGGCCCAGGCCTCCAGGCTCTCGCGCACCGAGCGCCGGAGGCGCATGGTTGTGGAGATGGTGGGCTCCGCCACCCGGCGGGGCCGGGGCGTGCGGGTCTGGTAGCTCGGCCGACGGCGGGTCATGGCAGGATCTTACACTGTAAGACGTACGCCGACAAGCGCTCCGCGCTACTCCGCGGACGGCAGGAGGACGGAGGTCTCCGGCGAGACCTCGACCTTCACCTCGTCGCCGGCCTGGAAGCTCCGCCCC
>JACOVB010000151.1 GCA_016177555.1 Candidatus Rokuibacteriota bacterium | reverse complement strand
TTCTTCAACACCGTCTGCTTCGGCGGCAAGTCCGTGGGCTACTTCGGCAGCGAGGCGCAGAAGGAGTTCTTCCTCTCGCGGATCACCAGCGGGGACTGCGTCTTCGCGCTCTCCATCACCGAGCCCGGCGGGGGCACCGACGTGCTGGGCGCCATGCAGACGCGGGCCGAGCGGGACGGCGACGGCTGGGTGCTCAACGGCGCGAAGATGTTCACCTCCGCGGCGCAGCAGGCCGACTACCTTGTGGTCGTGGCCCGCACCACGCGCCGCGAGACCGTGAAGAAGGCCGCCGAGGGGATCACGCTGTTCATCGTGCCCGGCAAGGCTCCGGGCGTCAGCATGCGGAAGATCGACATGCTCGTCCCCATCGAGGACACCAACGCGGTGTTCTACGACCAGGTGCGGCTGCCGGCCGACGCCGTGCTGGGAGAGGAGGGGCGGGGCTTCTACCACCTTCTCGCCACGCTGAACAACGAGCGCATCCTGGGCGGCGCGGCGGCGCTGGGGCTCGGGACGGCCGCCTACGAGGCGGCGCTCCTGTACTCCCGGCAGCGCACCGCCTTCGGGAAGATCATCGGCCAGATGCAGGCGATCCAGCACTACCTCGCCGACATGGCCACGGAGCTGGACGCCGCGCGCCTCATGGTGTACCGGGCAGCGTGGCTGCAGAGCCAGGGGCGCAACTGCGGCGTCGAGGCCACCATGGCCAAGATGTACGCCGCCGACGTGGCGGTGCGAGCTTGCGACCGCGCCATCCAGATCCACGGCGGCATGGGGCTCAGCAACGAGTGCGAGGTGGCGCGCTACTGGCGGCTGGCGCGGCTCTGGCAGATCGGGCCCATCACCAACGAGCAGTGCCGCAACATCATCGGCCAGCTGCACTGCGAGCTGCCGCGCTCGTACTGAGGAGGACGCCTGCCGTGTACGATCCCAAGGTGCTTGCCGCCATCGCGGAGGCCCAGGCCGGCTACGAGCGCCGGGTGGCGGAGATCCTCGAGCAGGCCGGCGGTTCTCCCGCCTCACCGCGGACCCAGTCGGGGCTGCCGCTCAAGCTGCTCTACACCCCGGCCGACGTGAGCGGGCTCGACTTCTTCGCCGACCTCGGCTTTCCGGGCGAGTTCCCGTACACGCGCGGCGTGCGCCCCACCGGCTACCAGACCAAGGAGTGGACGCGGCGCCAGGTGGTGGGCATCGGCACCGCCGAGGAGACGAACCAGCGGCTCCGCTACCTGATGAAGCAGGGGCAGACCGGCTTCTCGGTGTGCGGGATGGGCTACGCCAACTACGACTCCGACTCCGAGCACGCCCTGGGCTTCGTGGGGAAGGGCGGGGTCTGGATCGACACGCTGGCCGACATGGAGACGCTCCTCGACGGCATCGACATGCGCGCGGTCACCATCAACCAGATCGGCCACTCGATCCCGATCTTCGCCATGATCCTCAGCGTGGCCGGAGAGCGCGGCATTCCCATCGGGGAGCTCCGAGGCACGATCCAGAACTGGGTCACGCCCGGGGGCGAGGGCCCCACCCGGCGCGGCAACGGCAGCGTGGACATCCTGGAGTTCTGCACGCGCCACATGCCGTCGTGGAACCACTCGAGCATCTCGGTGCGCAACACGCGCGACCAGGGCTGCACCGCCCCGCAGGAAGTCGCCTTCGGCTGCTTCCAGGCCGCCTACACGCTCGAGGCCGCGCTCGGGCGGGGGCTCGACGTCAACCAGGTCGCCTCCCGCATCTCGTTCTTCCTCTCCGCCGAGAACGATTTCCTCGAGGAGATCGCCAAGTACCGTGCCATGCGGCGGCTGTGGGCGCGCCTGGTCCGCGACCGCTTCGGCGCCACGGACCCGCGCGCGGCGATGCTCCGCTTCCACGTGCAGACCTCGGCCATCAACCTCACCCGCCAGCAGCCGCTCAACAACATCATCCGCTCCTCGCTCCACGCGCTGGCGGCGGCGCTGGGCGGCGCCCAGTCCATGTCGGTGAACTCCTTCGACGAGGTGCTGTCAATCCCGACGGCGGCGGCAGCCACGCTCTCGCTCAGGACGCAGCAGATCATCGCCTACGAGAGCGGCGTCACCAGGGTCATGGATCCCCTCGGCGGCTCCTTCTGCGTGGAGGCGCTGACCGCTCAGGTGGAAGAGGCGGCGCGGGAGCTCCTGGAGCGCCTCGAGGCCATGCCCGAGCGCGACGCCTTCGATGCCATGGACGAGATGACGCGGGACGAAGCATATCGACGGCAGCAGGCCATCGACCGCGGGGAGATGAAGGTCGTGGGCGTCAACTGT
>JACOVB010000153.1 GCA_016177555.1 Candidatus Rokuibacteriota bacterium | reverse complement strand
GTTCTAGGGCAGAGCCCAGGAAAGGATTGAGGAGCATGGCGAAGACAACGATCGGCAGTGGAGCAGCCGCAGAGCTGGAAGCGGGTGGGACCGTCCCCGAGGTGCTGTCCATCCTGCCGCTACGCGACACGGTCCTCTTCCCCCAGGCGGTGGTTCCCCTGGCGGCAGGGCGCGAGACCTCCGTCCGCCTCATCGAGGATGCCGCGCGGGGGGGACGGCTCATCGGCGTCTTCGGACAGCGCGACCCCTCCGTGGAGGATCCCCAGCAGGGAGATCTCCACCGAGTGGGAACGGCCGCGACGATTCTCAAGGTGGTCAAGCAGCCCGACGGGATCGTGCGGCTCGTCGTCCAGGGGATCGCGCGGGTCCGGATCGTCGAGATGGTGCAGACGCGTCCCTTCCTCACGGCCCGCGTGGAGGTGGTGGAGGAGACGTTGCCGGCCGCCGGAGACCTCGAGACCGAGGCCCTCATGCGGAACGCGGTGACGCTCTTCCGCCAGATCGTCGAGCTGTCGCCTTTCCTGCCCGATGAGATGACGGGAGCCGTCCAGCACGTCTCCGAGCCCGGCCGGGTGGCGGATATCATCGCGGCCTCGCTGCCGGCGCTGAGCACGCAGGTCAAGCAAGAGCTTCTGGAGACGGAGGCCGTCAAGGCGCGGCTCGGCCGGCTGGCGGCCTGCCTCACGAAGGAGGTCGAGGTCCTGACGCTCGGGTCCAAGATCCAGTCGCAGGTGGAGTCCGAGGTGGGCAAGACCCAGCGGGAGTACTACCTGCGAGAGCAGATGAAGGCGATCCAGAAGGAGCTCGGCGAGACCGACGAGCGCAGCCAGGAGATCGGCGAGCTGCGCCAGAAGATCGAGGCCGCCGGCATGACCGAGGAGGCAAGGAAGGAGGCGCTCCGGGAGCTGGACCGCCTCGCCAAGATGCCCCCGGCCGCCGCCGAGTACACCGTGGCGCGGACCTACCTGGAGTGGCTGGTCGCGCTGCCGTGGGCCAAGGAGACCGAGGACAATCGGGACCTCACCACGGCCCGGGCCATCCTGGACGAGGACCACTGGGCGCTCGAGAAGGTCAAGGAACGCATCCTGGAGTACCTGGCGGTCAAGAGCATGCGCCCGGCGGGCAAGGACCCCATCCTCTGCTTCGTCGGCCCGCCCGGCGTGGGCAAGACCTCGCTGGGGCGTTCCATCGCGCGGGCCCTCGGCAGGAAGTTCCACCGCATCTCGCTCGGCGGCATGCGTGACGAGGCGGAGATCCGCGGCCACCGGCGCACCTACATCGGCGCGCTTCCAGGCCAGATCATCCAGGGACTGCGCCGGGCCGAGTCCCGGAACCCGGTCTTCATGCTCGACGAGATCGACAAGCTCGGGATGGACTTCCGGGGCGACCCGGCCTCGGCGCTCCTCGAGGTGCTCGATCCCGAGCAGAACGTCGCCTTCCGCGACCACTACATTGACGTGGCCTTCGACCTGACCAAGGCGCTCTTCATCACGACGGCGAATATCCTGGACCCGGTGCCGCCAGCCCTCCGCGACCGCATGGAGGTCATCGAGATCGCCGGCTACACGGAGGAGGAAAAGGTCCACATCGCGCGGAAGCACCTGATCCCCAAGCAGACGGCCGACCATGGCCTCGTCGAGGGCGAGCACATCCGGTGGACGGACGAGGCCCTGCGCCTCCTGATCCGCGGCTATACCCGCGAGGCAGGCTTGCGCAACCTCGAGCGCGAGATCGCGGCCATCACCCGCAAGGTTGCCAAGCGGCGGGTGGAGGGGCACAGCGCCGCCGTGGAGGTGACGGAAGCGCTTGTCGGCGAGCTGCTGGGCGCGCCCAGGTTCCTGTTCGAGGAGCTCGAGGAGCGCACCCGCGTCCCCGGCGTGGCCGTCGGGCTCGCCTGGACGGCCGCGGGCGGCGACATCCTGTTCATCGAGGCGACGCGCATGCGGGGCAGCAAGGCGTTGACGCTCACGGGGCAGCTGGGCGACGTGATGAAGGAGTCCGCGCAGGCCGCGCTCTCCTGGGTTCGCTCCCACGCCACCGAGATCGGAATCCGCCCGGATTTCTGGGAGCACTCGGACATCCACGTTCACATCCCGGCGGGGGCGATCCCGAAGGACGGACCGTCGGCCGGCGTCACCCTGCTGACCGCGCTGGTGTCCCTGCTCACGCGGCGTCCGCTTCGGCCCCGCCTGGCCATGACCGGCGAGGTGACGCTGTCGGGGCGCGTGTTGCCGGTGGGGGGGATCAAGGAGAAGGTCCTCGCCGCACGGCGCGCCGGGGTGACAACGCTGATCCTGCCGAGCCGCAACGAGAAGAACCTCGTGGAGGACGTGCCGGCCCAGGCGCGGGCAGGCATGACGTTCCACCTGGTGGACTCCGTGGACCAGGTGCTGGCCCTGGCGCTCGACCCGGCGCCGGTCCCGGCCGAGCCTGTCCACAGGGAGCTGCTCGCCTCGCACAACTAGCCCGCAACTCCGTGCAGTACAAGGCGAAAATTCCTGCCGGCGACCCGTGCCCGTTTTCTTGGTGGGCGGTCACCGGCGGGTTCGCTTAGTATGGAGGCGGCGTGCTCACATCACTCGTCTGGGGCGTGGTCGTCCTTTTGATCGCAGCCGAGCTGCCGTCCGTGGCGGCAGCGGCGTCCTATCGGCTCACCGACCCGGATGGCGTGACCCACTTCACCAATGCCCCCACGGACCCACGCTACCGGCGCATTCCAGGCTTGTCGGGCACTCTGGCCGGCTGGCTCCGGCTCCCCGAGGGGGCCACCGGGAAGTACGCGGAGGACATCCGCGAGATCTCCTCTCGCTACGGTCTCGACTCCGCACTGGTGGAATCCGTGATCCGCGTGGAGTCGGCCTTCAACCCGTCGGCCGTGTCCCGGAAGGGGGCCCAGGGACTGATGCAGCTCATGCCGCAGACGGCCTCGTCGCTCGGCGTGCGCGATGCCTTCGACCCCCGCCAGAACATCGAGGGGGGTGTGCGCCACCTCCGCCATCTGATGGATCGCTTCCCGGGGAATCTGCCGCTGGCGCTGGCGGCCTACAATGCGGGCGAAAATGCGGTCACCCACTACCGGGGGATCCCACCGTACCCGGAGACGCAGCAGTACGTGAGGAGGATCCTCGAGATCCACGCCGGCGGCGAGGCCTCCCAGGTCATCTACCGTCACGAGGCTCCCGATGGCACCGTCACCTACACGAATATCCGCCCGCCCACGGGCCTGAGGCTCCGCTAGCCCAACTTCCACTGGGCACGTCAGCTGGCGCGGGGGGCTCAGCGGTCGCGGTGCCAGACGAGGTCGAGGAAGCGGTCGAGGAAGCCGTCCTTGACGAACAGGTCCGCGGCCTCGCGGGTGGCCGGCTGGTCCATGCCCCAGAGCGCCACCCGCTTGCCGGCGTCCGAGTTCATCTGGATGAAGAGCCGCTGATCGCGGGTGAAGGCCACGGGCAGGTCCTCGTAGATCTGGGCCGCGAAGGCGTTGACGCCGGGCCCCCCGACGGCGATGGCGGGGAAGAGGTCGGCCATCTCCTGGTTCAGCACCCACATGTCGGTGACCACCACGGCGATCCGGCTCTCCGTGCCCTCGCCCCGCGAGTCGATGATGCGCTTGAGCTCGTAGGCGATGGGCCGGTCCTCCTCCTCGGGAAGGATCCCGTACCCCACCACGATGAGCACGGTGGAGCGGACGTCGAAGTAGCGCGGCATCAGCGAATCAGCCGGGCCAGCTCGCGAAACTCGTCCGTGTCACCCTGGCCCATCAGCTGGAACAGCACGGTCTCGCTGCTCGTCACGACGGCGCCCGCCTGGCGCAGCTGATCCATCGCCAGGCGCCAGTTCGCCTGGGTGCGCGAGGTGACGGCATCGGCGGCGACGTGGACCCCGTACCCCTCGGCCAGGAGATCCAGCGCCGAGAGCAGCACGCACACATGGGCCTCGATGCCCACCAGGATGACCTGCCGCGTGCCCGCTGCCCGGAGGCGCGCGCGCACCCCCTCCACCGCCGCGCACGAGAAGGCCACCTTCGAGACGGGCTCGACGTCGGGCGGGAGCGTCTCCCGGAGCTCCGGCAGCGTGTGGCCCAGCCCCTTCGGGTACTGCTCCGTCACGATCACCGGAAGCCCGACCCGCCGCGCCGCCGTGGCCAGGACCTTGATGTTGCGCATGACTTCCTCGCGATGGTCGGCGTCCATGGCGGGAAAGAGGCGCTCCTGGACGTCCACCACGAGGAGGGTCGCGCCCTCCCGGCTGAACCGCATCGGATGGGGGCTCTGCGCGCTCGTCATGACGGCCTCCCGGAGAGAAGATCAGAGGCAGCGGTCGAACGCCCGATACTGCAGGGCCTCGGACACGTGCTCCGCGGCTATCGTCTCACATCTTGCAAGGTCCGCAACCGTCCGCGCGACCTTGAGGACGCGGTGATAGGCGCGCGCCGAGAGGCCGAGCCGGGAGACGGCGCGCCCGAGCAAGCGGCCTGCCTCCGCCGGCACACGGCAGAAGAGGCGCGTCTGTCGCCCGCTCATGCGCGCGTTGACGCGCACGTCGGTGCCCGCGAAGCGCGCGGCCTGGCGGTCCCGCGCGGCGACCACGCGTCGCCGGATGGCCGCCGACGGCTCGCCGGCGGCGTCGGCGTCGAGCTCGGCGTAGGTCACCGCCGGCAGCTCGACATGGAGGTCGATGCGGTCCAGGAGCGGCCCCGAGAGACGCCCCAGGTACTGCTCGCGCTCGGCGGGCGTGCACGCGCAGGTCTCCACCGAGTGGCAGCCGCGCCGGCACGGGTTCGCCGCGCCCACGAGCTGGAAGCGCGCGGGGAAGGACGCGCTCCCCGCCGCGCGGGTGACCGTGACCACCCCGTCCTCCAGGGGCTGGCGCAGGGACTCGAGCACGCGCCGGGAGAACTCGGGCAGCTCGTCCAGGAAGAGCACGCCCAGGTGCGCCAGGCTCGCCTCGCCCGGATGGGGAGCGCCGCCGCCGCCGATGAGCCCCGACCCGGACACCGTGTGGTGCGGCGCCCGGAACGGGCGGCTGTCCACGAGTCCGCGCTCGGCCGACAGGAGCCCCGCCACGCTCCAGACCACCGACACCTCGATGGCCTCGTCCAGCGACAGCGGCGGGAGGATGGTGGCGAGGCGCTGGGCGAGCATGGTCTTGCCAGCCCCGGGCGGGCCGATCATCAGGACGTTGTGGCCGCCCGCAGCGGCGATCTCGAGCGCGCGCTTGGCGTGGGCCTGACCGCGCACCTCGGCGAAGTCGATCGTCTCGGGCGCGGGCTCGACGCCCCCCGCTGCGGTCGCCTCCACCCGCTCGAGTGGCCGTTCCCCGTTGAGATACTCCACCGTGTCGTGGATGGAGTGCACCGGGATGACGTGGAGTCCCGCGACCACTGCGGCCTCCCGCGCGTTCTCGGCGGGCACCATCAAGAGCGGGATCCTTTCCTGGCGGCAGAGGAGCGCCACGGGCAGGACGCCGCGCACGGGACGGACGCGCCCGTCGAGGGACAGCTCCCCGAGGAGCGCGGCGCGCTCGAGCAGGTCCGGCTTCACGACTCCCGTGGCGGCGAGGATGGCCACCGCCATCGGCAGGTCGAAGGCCGGGCCCTCCTTGCGCAGATCGGCGGGCGCCAGGCTCACCGTGATGCGGTCCACGGGGAAGCTGAAGCCCGCATTGTGGATGGCCGCGCGGATGCGGTCGCGGCTCTCGCGCACGGTGGAATCCGGCAGCCCCACCGTCGTGAAGGACGGCAGGCCCGAGGCGACGTCGACCTCCACCGAGACGACGACGGCCTGGATCCCCTGAAGTGACGCGGAGGTTACGCGCGCGAGCACGGGGTCAGTGTCGGGCGCGCACCGGGAGGGGTCAACGCCTCGGAAGTGATACACCCTCGGGGTGAGGCCTGCTCGTGAATATCCGGACTCGGGCGAGGGTGAGCGAGCCAGGGCAAAGCGAGTCGGCCCGGCGCTACTCGTTCAGCCGGCGCCTGGCGAAGCCGAGGAGGCCCTGGGGCATGAAGATCACCATCGCGGTGAAAATGATGCCCACGGGGATGAGGTAGTACTCGGTCCAGTAGCGGGAGATGCCCTCGCGCAGCAGCAGGAAGAAGGCCGCGCCCGCCACCGGCCCCACCAGCGTGCCCATGCCGCCCATGACGTTGAAGATCACGACCTCGCCCGAGACGAGGAAGAAGACGAAGTCGGGCGCCGCGAACTTGTTCTGGACCGCATAGAGGACGCCGGCCAGGCCCGCGAAGAGCCCCGAGAGCATGACCGCCACGATCTTGTAGCGCTCCACGGCGTAGCCGATGGCCCGGGTCCGCGGCTCGTTCTCGCGGATGGACTGCAGCACCATCCCGAACGGCGACTGGGTGATGCGCCTGAGGAGCAGGTACGAGAGGGTCACGACCCCGAGCACGAACCAGTGAAGGGTCTCCGGGGTGAAGCGCGCCGCCCCGAGGCCGGGGAGAGAGAGCGACGGCTGGGCGAAGGTCAGCCCATTCTCGCCGCCCGTGACCGCGGTCCACGTGAAGATGATGACGTAGAAGATCTGGGAGAAGACGAGCGTCGTGATGGCGAAGTAGATGTCGCGCAGCCGCGTGGAGAAGTAGGCCACGAAGACGGCGGCCGTACCGGCAGCCGTCAGCCCGTAGAGGAGCGCCAGCCACAGGTTGGGTGGCGTGACGGAAAGGAGGGCGGCGGCCGCCCCGTATATGCCCAGCCCGAAGAAGACCGAGTGGCCGAAGGAGATCATGCCCGTGTAGCCGATCAGGATGTCCGAGGACATGGCCAGCAGGCCCCAGATCAGGATCTCGGTGACGAAGCGTCGCCAGAACTCAGGCAACACGAGAGGGGCGATGGCCAGCAGGGCCAGCACGACGGCGAAGCCGGTCCAGTAGGCGGCGGGCGAACGGCGGGCGATCATTGGGTCCTCACTTCGGGGTCCTCACTTCGGCGTCGGGACGAAGAGGCCCGTGGGCCGGAACAGGAGCGTGAGGATCAGGGCCACGAAGGAGACGATCACCGCCTGGGCCGGGCTCACGACCAGGGAGGCGTAGGCCTCGAGCAGGCTGATGAAGATCGCGGCGAAGATGGAGCCGCCGAGATTGCCCATCCCGCCCACCACCACCACGATGAAGGCCCGCAGCGTGAAGTCCAGCCCCATGTTCTGCGTGACTCCGCCGAGCGGGCCGAAGAGCACCCCGCTGGCGGCGGCCATGCCGGCGCCGATGGCGAAGACGCCGGTGTGGACCCACGGCACCGGGATGCCCATGGCCGAGGCCATGATGCGGTCCTGCATGGTGGCGCGGATCCAGATGCCGTACTTGCCGTATCTGAGAAAGAGCCAGAAACCGCCGATGATGGCCGCCGAGAGGACGGCGGTGAGCACCCGGTACCACGGGTACTGCAGGTAGAAGAGCTGGAACTGGCCGGTGAGGGGCTCCTGGATCCTGCGCGCCGACGGTCCCCACTGCCAGAGCGCGTACTTCTGGAGCACGAGCGAGATGCCGAAGGTGGCGAGGATGGTGGTGAGGGGATCGCGGCCCAGCAGCGGGCGCAGCGTCGTCGCCTGGAGCACGGCGCCGAACACCGCGATGATGAGCACGGCGACGAGGAGGGCGAGCCAGAAATTTCCCGTGGCCGCGATGGTCACCGCGCCCGTGAATCCGCCGAGCATCACGAGGTCTCCGTGGGCGAAGTTGACCACGTCCATGATCCCGAAGATGAGCGTCAGCCCTGAGGCGACGAGCGCGAGGATCATCCCGTTGACGAGCCCGTTGACCGTCTGGATGAGGATCTGGTCGAGGGGAATGCTCACGCCTACACCCCCAGGTACTGGTGGATCACGGCGTGGTCGGCCCGCAGCTCGGCGGCCGTGGCGTGGTGGCGGACCAGACCCTTCTCCATGATGTAGACGCGATCGCTGACGTCCAGGGTGAGCGGAACGTTCTGCTCGACCAGCAGGATCGCCACGCTGTCCTGGTGGAGCAGCGTGATGATCTCGCGGATCTGGCCGACCATGCGCGGCATCAGCCCCTCCGTCGGCTCGTCGAGGAGGATGATCCGCGGCTCCAGCATCATCGCGCGGGCGATCGCGAGCATCTGCTGCTCTCCGCCCGAGAGCGTGCCGCCCGCCTGGCTGCGGCGCTCGCGAAGCACGGGGAAGCTCGCATGCACCTTGTCGAGCAGCGCCTGTC
>JACOVB010000161.1 GCA_016177555.1 Candidatus Rokuibacteriota bacterium | reverse complement strand
GGAGCTCGCCCGCGGCCGCCACGTTCGTGTCGTCCTGCGTGAACTTCCCCCAGCGGGCGATGATCGGGTTCACCGCCGCCTGGGGGTTGGCCGGGTACTCGAAGTTCGCAACCGCGAACATCTGCTGGGCCACGGGGCTCGCCAGGAACTCGATGAGCCTGACGGCGTTGGCCCGGTTCTTCGCGTGAGCCGTGACGCCGGCGCCCGAGATGTTCACGTGGGTGCCGGTCGTCTGCTGGTTCGCCCAGAAGGGGGCGACAGGGAAGGTCGGATCCTTGGCGAGGATGCGGCCGAGATAGTACGTGTTCGCCAGGCCCACGTCGCACTGTCCCGCGGCGACGGCTTCCAGAATCTTGGTGTCGCCGTTGATCAGGGTCGGGGTGTTGGCCACCCAGCCGCGGACCATCGCCTCGACCCTGGGCTCGCCGTAGCGCTTGATCAGGGTCGCCAGGAGCGACTGGTTGTAGATGTGGCCCGAGGTGCGGAGGCAGAGGCGGCCCTTCCACCGGGGATCCCCCAGAGCCTCGTACGTGGACAGCTCCTCCGGCCTGACCTTCTTCGTGTTGTACATGATGGTGCGCGCCCGCATGGTGAGCGCGAACCACCGGTGCTCGGGGTCGCGGAGACTGGCCGGGATGGCGGCCAGCACCTCGGGGGAGTCCACCCGGGAGAGCAGTCCGGCCCGCGCCGCGTTCCAGAGATTGCCCGCGTCCACCGTGATCAGCACGTCCGCGGGCGTCCTGTCGCCCTCGGCGCGGAGTCGCTCGAACAGCTCGGAGGAGTTGCCCCCGAAGATCTTGACCTGGATTCCGGTCTTCCTGGTGAAGGCCTCGATGGCCGGCTCCTGGCCGTAGTGCGAGCGCGCGGAGTACACGACCACCTCGGAGGCTTCGCCTCGGCCGGCGCCCGCCCCGAGCGCAATCACCGCCGCCACGACGCCGACCAGGAGCCCGCGCGCGTTCCCTGATACCTCCCCCATCGTGTTGATCCCCATGGCGCCCCCTCCCTCTGTGTTGCGAGTGTGGCCGGCGTTCCGGTGCGGGACCGGCTCCACATAAGGGTAACCTAACTACGGAGGTGCGTCAACCCTAACGTTGTCAGCGGGGCTGGGGGGTGGGCTTCTGGCTGCGGGCCTTCTCGATCAGGGCCTTGACCTGCTCGTGCTCCTCGCCCTTGGGCACGAGCACCAGGAAGCGCTCCCACGCCTTGATGGCGCCGGGAGAGTCCTGCTTGACCTCGTAAAGGACCTGGCCGCGGTACAGGTACGCGGGCGCGTAGTTGGGATCGATCTGGAGCGCCTTCCCGAAGGTCTCGAGGGCGGAGTCCCCGTGGCCGCCGATGGCGACGATGCGGGCCAGGTGGGTCATGGCGTCCACGTTCCTGGGATCGCGCTTGAGCCCCGGAGTCGGCGGCATGGGCATCGTCATGCCGCCCTGTGGCATCGCGCTCGGGTCTGGCTGGGTGAAGCGCCCGATGTTGAGTCCGAGGAAGACGCCGAAGACGAGCAGGAGCGCAGCGCCGCCCGCGAGGACTGCCGGGTGGCGGGTCCAGCCGCGCCGGCCTGGGGGGGCGGCCGCTTCCGCGCGCGCTGTCTCGGCCTGCCGCCGGGGCTCGGGGGCGAGCGCGTCGAGGGCGTGGAGGAGGGCCGCGGCGCGCGACTCGTAGCGATCCCGGAGCGGGCGGTAGTCCTCCTCGGACAGGTGACCGGCCTCGTAGTCGAACTCGATCTCCTTGAGCGCCCGGTAGACGGAGGCCTTTTCCTCGGAGAGCTCGAGCCGCTTGTCGTCGGCGGAGGTCGGTGCGGTGCTGGTTGCGGCCCATCCCTCAGTTCCGCGCCGGAAGAGCGGCCAGAGGACCAGCAGCAAGCCGGGGAGTGCGATCAGGATGACCGGGAGGATCTGCTTCATTGATCTCGCCTGAATGTGGGAGACGCCACGCGGCGGCCTGGCCTCTTCGCCCTTGTCGGGGTCTTTTCATCTCGCCTGAATGTGGAAGACGTCACGCGGCGGTCTGGCCTCTTCGCCCTTGTCGGGCTCATCGGTGGTCCAGGTCGGCCATCTCGCGGTGGATGCGGTCGCGGGTGGCGGCGTCCATCTCGGGGATTCCCGCGGTCACGGCGGCCGGGCGGCGGCTCCAGCGCCGCACGGTGAAAGCCACGAGCACGAGGCCCAGGCCGAGGCCCACGAAGGGGACGATCCAGACCAGGAGGTTGAAGCCTTGCTTCGGCGGCGAGAGCAGGACCCAGAGCCCGTACTTCTCGACGAAGTAGGCCTTCACCTGCTCCGGGGTCTCGCCCGCGGCCAGGCGCTCGCGGATGATGCCGCGCATCTGGTTCGCCGTCTCCGATGGGGAGTCGGCGACGGAGAGATTCTGGCAGACGACGCAGCGAAGCTCGGTGCCGATCTCCCGCACCGTGTCCTCGTTCACCGGCGCCGCCGCGAGAGCGGGCAGCGCGGCCATGATGACGAGGAGCGCCGCGGCCGCGAGGCGGGTCAGGGCAGGGTGGCTCATGGGCGCTCCGCGAGCAGCCGGTCCACGTTGGCGCTGAAGATCGCGTCGGTCACCGCGCCCACGTGCTTGGCCCGGATGCGTCCCGCGCGGTCGATGAAGAAGGTCTCCGGCACGCCATAGACGCCGTAGTCCACGGATACGCGGCCGGCGGGGTCGGGCGCGTTGGGGAAGGTGTGGCCGAACTGGGCGAGGAACCGCTTCGCGGGCTCCTCCTTGTCCTGGATGTTGATGCCGACGAGCGTCATGTCGCGGTCCTTGTACGCGCGCCAGCCCCGCTCGAGCACCGGCGCTTCCTCGTAGCAGGCCGGGTAGCACCAGGACGCCCAGAAGTTGATCACGACCACGCGGCCGCGCAACCCTTCGAGGGAGATCTCCGGGCCGTCGAAGGTCTTCAGCCTGAAGGCTGCGGCGGGCTTGCCCACCAGGGGCGTGGGGATGGCCCGGGGGTCCGTGCGGAAGCCGTAGGCCAGCAGCACGATCACCGGGATCGCCGCCAGCGGGATGGCCCAGCGGCCCCAGCGGGTGGAGCCGCTCATGCCGCCTTCTTCCGGTCGGGCAGGATCGCGAGTCCCGTGCCGAGGGTGAGCACGAGCCCGCCCAGCCAGAGCCACGAGACCATGCGGTTCACCTGGAGCTTGATCGTGGCCTGGGAGCCGTCGCGGGCGAAATCGCCCAGGACGAGGTACACGTCCTCGATGAGCCCCAGCCGGTAGTCCACGTACGCGATGGGGTTCTGCTCCTGAGCGTAGAACTTCTTCGCGGGATAGAGGACATCCCGGCTGCCGACTCCGTTGGAAATGGTGAAGGTGCCGGTGACCTTGAAGTGATTGGACTCCTCGGAGGCCCGGAGGCCGTCGAAGCGCACCCGGTAGCCGCCCAGCTCCACGCTCTCGCCCCTCCCCAGCGTGGTTTCCATATGCAGCGACCACGCGTTCGACCCCGCGACGCCCAGCGCCACCACCAGGATCCCGAGGTGAACCACGAAGCCGCCGTAGCGGCGGTTCTGGCGCCGCAGCAGCCCCAGCGTCGCCGCCGCCCAGCCGTCGCCGCTGCGGCGCCGGGCGCGCACGGCGCGGAGGAAGTCGAGCACGATGGTGCCCGTCACGAATACCACCGCGGCGATGCACAGCAGGACAAGGCTGTTCGCGATGCCCAGCGCGCGCGCGATCACGGCCGCCGCCACGCCCACCGCCGTCGGTATCAGGAAGTTCCGCCTGAGGTTGTCGGCCGAGGCGCGGCGCCACGCGATCAGCGGGCCCACCCCCATGAGGATGAGCAGCCCGAGGAAGAGCGGGATATTCACCAGATTGAAGAAGGGGGCGCCGACGCTGACCTTCACGCCGCGCACGGCCTCCGAGAGGAGCGGGAAGATGGTCCCGAAGAAGACGGTGAACGCCGCCGCCACCAGGAAGACGTTGTTCAGGAGGAACACCGATTCGCGCGAGAAG
>JACOVB010000160.1 GCA_016177555.1 Candidatus Rokuibacteriota bacterium | reverse complement strand
GTGATCAAGGCCGTGCCGCCCGACCAGATGGACGTCATCAACAAGTCGGGCACCTCCCGCACGGCCACCTCGCCCATCCTCCGCACCGCCATGCTCCAGCTCGACCAGTCGGGGCGCGGCGGGCCGAACCCCTTCCAGGACCGGCGGGTGCGGCAGGCGGCCAACCTGGCCACGGACATCGACGGTGTCATCAAGCACGTGCTGAACGGCCTCGGCGACCGCACCGCGACCGGGGTCAACCCCATGGCCTTCGGCTGGGACCAGACCCTCAAGCCCTACAAGCAGGACGTGAGCCGCGCCAAGAAGCTCCTGGCCGAGGCCGGCTTCCCGAACGGCCTGGACATCACCTTCCACGAGGGCCCACCCGTCGTCGAGCCGGCCACGCAGCAGACCAACGACGCCATCGTGAGCGATCTCACGAAGGCCGGCTTCCGCGTCAAGCGCAACTACACGGGCGACAACACGGTGTTCGTCGCCCGCGTGAAGGAGAACAAGGCGAGCCCCATGTTCAACTGGTCCTGGGGCTACTACTCGATCTTCGACGCCGACGCCATCCTCTACGACGTGTTCAAGTGCGGCGAGACGTGGAGCTATTACTGCAACAAGGAGCTGGACGACCTGATCCACGCGGGGCGCTCCAGCCTCGACCCGAAGAAGCGGGCCGAGATCTACGTCAAGGCCCAGAAGCTCCTCTTCGACGATGCCGCCTACCTGTACAAGTGGGGCCTCCGCGGCGTCTGGGGGGTCTCGAACCGCATCGAGTACGCGGCGCCGCGCGACGAGATCGACCGCATGTTCCTCGCGACCCCGCGCAAGAAGTAGCGGGAACCTCTCCGGCGCGGGGCGGCCCCCCACCCCGCCCGCTCCCCGTGCTCGGGGGAGCGGGCGGCCGGGGCGGCCCCGCCGGCACTTCCCCCGGATGCGGCGCTACATCGCTCGTCAGCTGCTCCAGCTCGTCGTCGTCCTCGTCGGCATCTCCCTCCTGGCCTTCTCCATCCTCCACGTCATCGGCGACCCCGTCCTCCTCCTCCTGCCCCAGAACGCGGGCAAGGAGGAGTACGAACGCTACCACCGGCTGCTCGGCCTCGACAAACCACTCCACATCCAGTACTGGAAGTTCGTCAGCCGGGCCGTCCAGGGCGATTTCGGCAAGTCCTGGTACGCCGACACGCCGGCCTTCGCGCTGGTGCTCGAGCGTATGCCCCCCACCGTCTACCTCACCTTCGCCGGGCTGGCCGCGGCGATGCTGATCGCCCTCCCACTCGGGATCCTGGCCGCGCTCAAGCGTCACTCCTTCGTGGACAACCTCTGCACGATGCTCGCGGTGGCGGGCCAGGCGGTCCCCATCTTCTGGCTCGGCATCATGCTCATCATCGTCTTCGCCGTGCGGCTCAAGGCGCTGCCCGCCTCGGGCTACGGGACCTGGCAGCACTTTCTGATGCCCGCCTTCAGCCTCGGCACCTTCCTGGCGCCCATCACGATGCGTCTGGTGCGGTCCGGCGTCATCGAGGTCATGAACATGGAGTACATCAAGACGGCCCGGGCGAAGGGCGTGGCCGAACGGATGGTGGTGGTCAAGCACGCCTTCCGCAACGCCTGCATCCCGGTCATCACGGTGGTGGGGCTGCAGTTCGGCCAGCTCCTGGGCGGCGCCATCGTGACGGAGACCGTCTTCGCCTGGCCCGGGGTGGCGACGCTCACGGTGGAGTCCATCCGGAACCAGGACTTCCCGGTGGTGCAGTGCGCCGTGGTGCTGCTCGCCCTCGTCATCGTCACGGTCAACCTCATCGTGGACATCATCGTCGGCGTGATCGACCCGCGGATCCGGGTCGGCGGATGAGTGCGACGGGGACGGAGACGGGAGCGGCCGTGGCGCCGGGCGACCTCGCTCGCGCGGGGCTCCCCGGCGCGATGCACGGCTCGCTGCGCCGCCTGTGGCGGCTCAAGTGGGGCGTGGCGGCGGCGGTCATCATGGCGGCGATCGTGGGCGCCACCGTGCTGGCGCCCTGGCTGGCGCCGCACGACCCCATCAGCGTCAACATCCGCCACCGGCTCGCTCCGCCCGCCTGGATGGAGGGGGGCGGGCTCACGCACCCGCTGGGGACCGACCAGGTGGGCCGCGACCTCCTCTCACGGGTGATCTACGGAGGGCGGGTGTCGCTGGTGGTGGGCGTGGCGGCCGTGCTCCTGTCGGCCACCATCGGCGTGCTGCTGGGGCTCGGCGCCGGCTACTTCGGATCGCGCGTGGACTGGATCATCATGACGGGGGTCAACGTCATGCTGACTTTCCCGTTCGTGCTTCTGGCCCTGGCGGTGATCGCCGTCCTCGGCCCGAGCCTGCCGAACATGATCGCCGTGCTGGGCGCGGCCGGCTGGCCGATCTACGCCCGCGTGGTGAGGGCGGAGACGCTGTCCATCCGCGAGCGCGACTTCGTCGTGGCCAGCCGGGCGCTGGGCACGAGCCACCTTCGTATCGTGTTCCGGCAGATCCTCCCCAACCTGGTCTCCGCCGTCGTCGTGATCGCGACGCTCCAGGTGGCCCAGGTGATCATCCTGGAGTCGTTCCTCTCCTTCCTGGGGCTCGGGGTCCAGCCGCCGACGCCCGCCTGGGGCAACATGCTGGGCGAGGGGCGCGTCTACATGCTCAACTCGTGGTGGATCGCGGCCTTCCCCGGGCTCGCGATCTTCGTGACCACGCTCGTGATCAACCTCATGGGCAATGCGCTGCGCGACTGGCTCGACCCGCACATGAAACTCTAGTCGGGCGAGCCGCAGGCGAGGCGAGCGGAGATGACAATCCCCCGAGCGGAGCAACCCGGCGTGATGGGACTACTTGTAGCCGGAGCCAGCCTGCCTGTACTC
>JACOVB010000159.1 GCA_016177555.1 Candidatus Rokuibacteriota bacterium | reverse complement strand
GGCGTGCAGGCCGAGCTTCCGGTAGGGCGGGCCCGCCGCGAAGCCCGGCATCCCCTTCTCGAGCACGAAGGCCGAGATGCCCTTGGCGTGGCGCGCGGGATCGGTCACCGCCATGACCACGGCGATGCGGCCCACGCCGGCATTCGTGATGAACGCCTTGGTGCCATTGAGGACGAAGTGCTCGCCGTCCTGCACGGCGCGGCTCTTCATGGCGGCGGCGTCCGACCCCGACCCGGGCTCCGTGAGCCCCCACGCCCCCAGCGTCTCCCCGCGGGCCAGCTCGGGGAGGTACCGCGCCTTCTGGTCGGGCGAGCCGAACAGCGCGATGTGGTTGGTGCAGAGCGAGTTGTGGGCCCACATCGTGATGCCGACGGAGGCGTCCACGCGGTTCAGCTCCTCGACGGCCAGCGCGTAGGACACATAGTCCAGCGCCGCCCCACCGTACTCTTCCGGCACGAGCGCGCCGAGCAGTCCCGTCGCCCCGAGGCGGCGGAGGACCTCGTGCGGGAACTCCTGCCGCTCGTCGAAGGCCCGGATCACCGGCGCGACCTCGCTCTCGGCGAAGTCCCGCGCCATGGCACGGATCTCCTTCTGCTCCGGCGTCAGCTCGAAATCCATGTGAGCCCCTCGCGCGCGAGGTCGCGGTGAAGCGCCGCTACGCCGACTCGCGGATGTTGTCCCGGACGAAGCGGATGATGTCCTGGGTGGAGGCGCCGGGCGTGAACAGCTCCTTGACGCCCAGGGCCTTGAGGCCCTGGATGTCCTCCTGGGGGATGATCCCGCCGCCGAACACCGCGATGTCCCCGGCCCCTTTCTCGCGCAAGAGCTCCAGCACGCGCGCGAACAGGAAGTTGTGGGCGCCCGAGAGGACGCTGAGCCCGATGGCGTCCACGTCCTCCTGGACGGCCGTGGCCACGATCTGCTCGGGCGTCTGGTGCAGCCCCGTGTAGATCACCTCGAAGCCCGCGTCCCGCAGCGCGCGGGCCACGATCTTCGCCCCGCGGTCGTGCCCGTCGAGCCCCGGCTTCGCCACCAGCACCCGCACTTTTCGCTCGCTCATGCGTCCTCCCTGCCTACTTGAGCAGGCCCCGGAGCCGCTCGCCGATCTTCATGATCTGGTCCCGGTTGCCAGCCACGAGGGGCCAGTCGAAGCCCTTGCCGTCGCCGTTCCACCGCGGGATCAGGTGGAGGTGGAAGTGGGGCACCGACTGGAAGGCGGCGGCGCCGTTGGCCTGCAGCAGGTTGAGTCCGTCCGGCTTGAGCCCCTGCTGGATGGCGAGCGCGACTTTCTTGGCGGCGACGATGGCGGCCTGCAGGTCCTCGGCGTCGGCCTCGAAGAGGGTCGGCGCATGGGCCTTGGTCACGACCAGGCAGTGGCCCGAGTTGAGCGGGTTGATGTCCATGATCGTCAGCGTCCGCTGGTCCTCGTGGATCTTCAGGGCGGGAAGCTGGCCGTCGCGGATCTTGCAGAAGACGCAGTCCATGGCGTCTCCCCTAGACCTCCACCGTCCAGCCGTGGGGATCGGGCGCCTGCCCGTACTGGATCCCCACGATGGCGTCGTAGAGCCGCTGGGTCAGCGGGCCGATCGTCCCGCCGTTGATCACCATCGTCTCGCCCTTGAAGGCCAGCTCTCCCACGGGCGAGATGACCGCCGCCGTGCCGGTGCCCCACACCTCCGCGAGATCGCCCCGCCTGTGCGCGGCCATGATCTCGTCGATCCCTACCTGCCGCTCGCTGACGCGGAGCCCCCACGCGCGCAGCAGCGTGAGCACGGAGTCCCGCGTCACGCCCGGGAGGATCGACCCGGTGAGCGGCGGGGTGATCACCTCGTCCCCGAGCTTCACCATGATGTTCATGGTGCCGACCTCGTCGAGGTAGCGCCGGTGCACCCCGTCCAGCCACAGCACCTGCGTGTAGCCCTGGTGCTTGGCCTCCTCGGAGGCGTAGAGGCTCGCCGCATAGTTCCCCGACGTCTTCGCCGCCCCCACGCCGCCTTCCACCGCGCGCACGTACTTGTCCACCACGAGGATCTTCACGGGCGCCATGCCCTCCGGATAGTAGGCGCCCACGGGCGAGAGGATCACGAAGTAGAGGTATGACTTCGCGGGGCGCACCCCGAGGAACGCCTCGCTGGCGATGACCGTCGGGCGGATGTAGAGCGAGGTGCCCACCTTCCGCGGCACCCACTCCCGATCGGTCCGGACGACCGCCACGATGGACTGGAGCGCGAGCTCCGGGTCCAGGGGCGGGATGCACATGCGCCGGGCCGAGTTGTTCATGCGCTCGACGTGCTTCTGGGGGCGGAAGAGTCGGATCCTGCCGTCGGCGCCGCGGAAAGCCTTGAGCCCGTCGAACACCGCCTGGGCATAGTGGAGCACCGCCGCCGCCGGATCGAGCGGGATGGGCGCGTACGGCTCGACCCGCGGGTCGTACCAGCCCTTCTCCTCCTGGAAGTTGGCGACGAACATGTGGTCGGTGAAGATCTGCCCGAAGCCGAGCTCGGAGTCGTTGGGCCGGGCCTTCGGCTTCGTCGTCCTCGTGATCCGGATGGGCTCAGCCATCTGCATGTCCCTCCGCTCAGAAAATGATCGGTTCGCGGTAGAGGCCGAAGACCTGGCGGTACACGTCCGAGATCTCGCCGAGCGACACGTACTCCTTCACGGCGTCCACGAGCACCGGCATCACGTTCCGCCCGCTGCGGCAGCTCTCGGCGAGCTGCTTGAGCCGGCGCTCGACCCGGGCGGCGTCCCGGGCGGCCTTCACCCGGCGCACGCGCTCCACCTGCTCACGCTCGACGGCCTCGTCGATACGGAGGTACGGCACCGGCTTCTCTTCGCTCAGGACGTACCGGTTCACGCCGACCACGACCTTCTCCCCGGCGTCGTCCATGAGCTGGTAGCGGTAGGCGGCGTCCGCGATTTCCCGCTGCGGGTAGCCCTCGTCGATGGCGCGGATGATCCCGCCCAGCTCGTCGACCTTCCGGATGTAGGCCATGGCTTGCGCCTCCATCTGGTCCGTCAACGTCTCGAGGAAGTAGGAGCCGCCCAGCGGGTCCACGGTGAGCGGCGCCCCCGTCTCTTCAGCGATGATCTGCTGGGTCCGGAGCGCCACCGTCACCGCCGCCTCCGTCGGCAGCGCCAGCACCTCGTCGTACGAATTGGTGTGCAGGGACTGGGCGCCCCCCAGCACCGCCGCCAGGGCCTGGATGGCCACGCGCGCGATGTTGTTGAGCGGCTGCTGCGCGGTGGCCGATACACCGGCCGTCTGCGTGTGGGTACGCAGCCGCATGGACTCGGCCCTGGTGGCGCCGAAGCGCACGCGCATGCCCGTGGCCCAGATGCGCCGGGCCGCGCGCAGCTTGGCGATCTCCTCGAAGAAGTCGTTGTGCATGTCGAAGAAGAACGACAGCCGCGGTGCGAAGCTGTCCACGTCGAGCCCGCGCTTGACGCAGGCGTCGACGTAGCCGAAGCCATCGGCCAGGGTAAAGGCCAGCTCCTGCACCGCCGTGGCGCCGGCCTCGCGGATGTGGTAGCCCGAGATGGACACGGGGTTGAAGCGCGGCACGTGCCGTGCGCAGAACTCGATGGTGTCCACGACGATCCGGACAGCGGACTCGGGCGGCGAGATCCACTCCTTCTGCGCGATGAACTCCTTGAGCATGTCGTTCTGCATGGTGCCGCCGATGCGCTCCCACGGCACGCCCTGCTTGTCGGCCAGCGCCAGGTACATGGCCAGCGCCACCGACGCCGTGCAGTTGATCGTCATCGACGTGGTGACGCGGTCCAGCGGGATGTCGCGGAAGAGCACCTCGAAGTCCGCCAGGGTGGAGATCGACACGCCCTCCTTGCCCACCTCGCCGCGCGCCCG
>JACOVB010000144.1 GCA_016177555.1 Candidatus Rokuibacteriota bacterium | reverse complement strand
GCCAGACCTGGGGATTGAGCTCTTTGCCGGCGGGCGCCCCTGGCGTCTCCTCGTTCAGGCGACGTCGAGCGGGGAACCGCGGATGGTCCGCGCCGGGATCCAGTCCCTCACCGCCCGCGTCCCGAAGTCCGGACGCGCGTACGGGGTCCTCGCGGCGCCCCACCTGGGGCCGATGAGCCAGCAGATCTGCCGGGAGGCGAGGGTGGGATTTCTCGACCTGGCTGGCAATTGCCGGCTCGTCTTCGACCAGGTCTTCATCGAGCGCCTGGGGAGTCCCAAGCCGGCCGTCGAGCGGCGCGCCCTGAGGTCCCTCTTCTCTCCGAAGGCCGGGCGGGCGCTACGGGTTCTGCTCGCTGCGCCCCGGCGGAGGTGGCGGCTGCAGGCTCTGGCGCTCGAGGCCCGTGTGAGCCTGGGGCTCGCCTTCAAGGTCAAGCAGCGGCTGCTCGATCTGGAGTACGCCGCCCAGGATGCCGCGGGGATCCGGCTGAGCAGGCCCGAAGAGCTGCTCCGCGCGTGGAGCGCGAGCTACGTCTACCTCAAGAGCGCGGCCCTGGACTGCTATGCCTCGGGGGACCAGGCCGCGGCGGAGCGGGCTCTGGGCGAGTATTGCCGAGCGCGCCCGGTTCGCTACGGGCTTGCCCTCTTCTCGGGTGCGGCGCGACTCGCCCCGGTTGCTCGCTCTCAGCGCGGGTTTGCCTATGTGGCCGCGGATCCGGCTGCGGTCGCGCGCAGCCTCGGCTGGACGCCGGTCCCGAGCGGCGCGAACTTCACGCTGCTCGTCCCCTTCGACGAGGGAGTGTGGTACGGAACCCAGCAAGTGGATGGCGATCCGGTGGTCAGCGACGTCCAGCTGTTTCTCGATCTGGCGAGCTTCAAGGGCCGGGGCGAAGAGGCCGCCATGGCCATCCTCGAACAACGGCTCCGCCCGCGATGGTGACCCGAACCACGTACACGGAGGACGCGGTGCGCGCCTGCGAATCCGTCCTCATCGAGTTGGTCCACGCGCTCGGCGAGTTCCGGGACCACATGGTCGTCGTCGGGGGCTGGGTCCCCAGCCTTCTCCTGCGAGGGGCGGCGGAGGTGCACGCCGGAACGCTCGACATCGACGTGGCGCTCGACTTCAGCCGGATGCCTGCCGAGACGTACCAGACTCTCCTCGAGGTGCTGCTCCGCAGGGGATACCGCCAGGACGCCGGCCAGCCGTTTCGCTTCTTTCGTGACGTGCCGAACGTCGGCCGTCGACCGATCACGGTGGAGGTTGATCTCCTCGCGGGCGAGTACGGGGGCACGGGCGGCGGCCATCGGACCCAGCCCGTGCAGGATGCGCGTGCGCGAAAGGCGCGCGGTGCGGACCTGGTTTTCGACGCCCCGGTGCCGGTGGAGGTCGAAGGGGAGCTCCCTGGTGGCGGCCGCGATCGGGTGACCGTCCGGGTGGCCGGCGTCGTTCCCTGGCTCGTGATGAAGGGCATGGCCCTGGCTGAGCGGATCAAGGAGAAGGACGCCTACGACATCGTCTACTGCGTGCGGAACTACCCTGGCGGGATCCCGGGCCTCGTCCAGGTCTGCCGACCCCATCTGAGCCACGGGCTGGTTCGGGAGGGCTTCGGGAAGATCCGTCGTCACTTCCAATCCGTCGAGCACATCGGGCCTCGCCTCGTCGCCGACTTCGAAGCGGTGACCGACCCCGAGGCCCGTGACCTCATCCGTCGTGCAGCCTACGAGGAGGTGCGGCAGTGGCTCGACGCCCTCGATGTACCGCCGTGGGTGGAACCGTAGCGTAGCGAAACGCAGGCGGGGGCAGGCCTCTCGAGGGCGGGGCTGACGGCGGCGACCCAGTTGGTGCGGGTCGGCGCGGATCGACTCGGTGCTGCGCCGCGCCGGAGCTGGCACGCGGGAGCCCTGTCGTGTCGTTCACCGACAACGTCATCGTGAACGGCCCAGGGCCCGCGTTCACCATGTTCGGCATCAACGTCCAGAATGCCTCTCAGGTCACGACCGCCGGCGGCGTCGAAGCCCGAACCGGATACTGATATTTCAAGACCTGACCCCCGAGGACACAGCACCGCCTCGGCCTGCGCGCGGGCCTCGTCCGGCTTTCCGCCCAGGAGATAGATGCTCGCCAGCTTGAGCCGAACCTCCGCGTTGTCCGGCTCCAGCTCCTGCGCCCGCAGGAGGAACCGGAAGGCCTGCCCCATCTCGCCGAGCTGGAAGTGGGCGAGCCCGAGCTGGCGGATGGCCGCGGCGTTGGTGACCTCGATGCGGAGCACGTTCCGGTACTCGATGATGGCATCCCGGTACTTCTCCGCCTTGACGTAGCGGTCGCCGCGCTCGAGATGGCGCGCCTTCCGGGCCTCGGGCGAGCGCGCGTACCCCGCCGCCAGCACCATCAGCAGGGTCAGGTCTTGCATTACGACATTGGTGACGGGGCGAGCGCATGGTCGCGCGCATCTATCTGCTCCGGTTCGCTCCCGGGATAGGGTCAGAGGGTGACCCCCGTCCCTGAAGCGGGCGTGCTGGATTGCAAGACCTGACCCCGGGGCAGTCACAGGCACCAGCAGCGGCATCGCCAAGTGTGCCGGGGCACGACTGCGGTGGGGCTGGCTGCCGTCCGCCGCTGGCGGAGGAGGGGGCGCGCAGCCTGATCAGCGCGCAGGAGGGGCGGGAGCCGGAGGGCGCTCAGCCTGGCTCTCGCCGATAACCCGGGAGGCGCAAGGCCGGCTGCGCAGTCAGCCTGTGAAGCGATGTGTATATACACGGCACGCGAGTGCACACAGGCTGATTGTTCGTTCACACCCCGCCCGCTCTTGCCGCCGGGAGCCGCCCGCTGGGGCCCCAGGGGTCGGCGGCCCAGGCGCCGCGTCCGAGTGGGGCCCTCATTTCAGGTCCACGCCACGCCCGGCGTCGGCCGTCCGCGGACCCGGCCGCCGGGGCCCCGCTAATGATGGCTTCTTTGAAGCGGCTGGCGGTGTCAAGTCGTCGTGTCTCTCCGTGTGTTTCGGGTCTCAGGTTCACTGCCGGGTAATGGGCAGTGGCCTCCAGCCTCGCGGGGTCCCCTCGGCCTCTTATTCGCGCTCATCCAGGGGGAGGACGCTGCTCCCCTGCTACTGGCGATAGATATCCTTCCGATGTCTCACGCGGTAGAGAATGACGTCCGCGCCCTTCACGTCGTACCGGACGCGGTACGGCCACACCTCAAGTCGCCACTGGCCGATACCCTGGCCCTTGAGCTTCTTGATCTTCGATGGGGGCCCAAACGCATTTTCATCGAGACGCTTCAGCGCGTCGAGGAGCTTCCGCTGGACCGCTACAGGGAGACCCTCCAGGTCCCTCCGGAAGCTCGGGGTGAGGTGAACTGTGAAGCGTGCCGGCATCGAGGTCAGCCGGCTCGGCGAGTGAGGCGCTCCTTCAGGTAGTCCTTGAGGGTTACGCTCTTACCAGCACGATGCTGTTTCGAGGCGGCCTTTAGGCTCTTCTGGAAGGCGGGATCGAGCTCTTCAAGAATGTCATCGAAGTCCTGGGCGTTCAGGAGGACGGCGGTCGGCTTGCCGCTCTTGGTGATGATGAACCGGGACTTCTTCTGGCTCACTTCCTTGAGAAGGGAGCCAAGCTGGGTCCGAGCGACATAGGCGGGAACAGCGGTGGTCATAGATCGCTTTGTTCTCGGCATCAGGTTCCCTCGGCGGCGGGAGAGAATTGATTAATCAATGTGCGGTCATCTTATGCCTCCACATTTCCGCGCGTCAAGTCCACGTATCGCGCCCTCTAAAATGTTACCGAGCGGGAATCATCGCGCCATTTGCGATGTTACTCTCCGCAGCCTATGGAGACGACCATCGTGGGTGTGCGAGCCAAGCAAGAGTACGTGCAGGTGATCTATCACCGGTATCGGGGCGCCCGGCGCCCGGAGAAGCAGAAGATCTTGGACGAGTTCTGTCAGGTGACCGTCAACAACATGGGCCGACCCCAGGAGCATCCAGGCGGGCACCGCCCGCGGCTGCCGCGCCGCCAGCGCCTCGAGCGCGTCGATGGCCGGCTGGAGCGCCCCCGCCTGGATGTCGAGCTCGGCCAGGAGCAGGACGGATTCCACCAGGTCCGGGTCCATGTTCCAGGCGCGGGGCTCGCTGTCCACCAAGACGGGGAGGCGGCAGATCTCCCGCTCGAAAGCCTCCAGGTCGGGGCCCACAGGGGCGCTCCAGTTGGTGCGCACGGCCTCGTGGACAAAGGCCAGCCCGCGCCGCCCATGTGAGGCGGCGAGAGATGGATTTGGCGCCCGCAGCCACGGGGATAAGCGGCGGCTCTCCCGCGACCACGCGTCGCCCGGGGAGCCCCGGTGTATCCAGACCGCGGCATTGTCGCGAGCCTGCGCCCGGTGCTATCAGGGAGAGGGAGAAGGGCTAGGACTTGATCCTTGACAGCTCGGCCGCGCCTCGGTAACGTGAATGTCAATCAAGCCCCCGCCCGCGCGGTGTCTTCAGGAACGCAGGGTGGGTAATGCAACCCCAGGGGGTCCGAGCGCGGACCCCCTGCACTGTTTTTTCG